>CAZHYX010000156.1:0-7405 GCA_964536675.1 uncultured Flavobacteriaceae bacterium | reverse complement strand
ATTATAAATAGTAATGTCTTTAATGTTTTTTATGCTTTCTATTTTTATATAATCATTTGCTGGATTAGGGTAGATACTTACCTTATTTAAATGCTCATCTTGTATAGATAACGGAGTTGCTAAATTAGCAAAAAAGCTATATGCAACCTCAGAACCACCAACAGGGTCAGTTCCAAAATCCGATTTAAAACAAATTTTATCACCATTAGGTGAAGCAACAGCCATAGCAGCTTGAGCATAACTCAAGGCACTACTAAAATGATGCCCAAAATGTTCTACGATACCAGAGTTGTCTAATTTTACGGCTACTATTTGTGCAGATTCATCCAGTTCGCTCATTGTAACATAAGCCCAACCTGGTCTATTTATATTTCTACACGAAATATGTCCAGTGACTCCAAAATCTGAATGTGTATTAAGAACAATTGAAGAGTGGCTTCCGTTTAATTTATGCATATAGATTCTTCCACCTCCATACTCTCCGTAAAACTGTACATAAACTTCGTCACCGTCAATGGCATATCCTAAGTCTCCGTGGTTACCATAAGGTATTATACGATTTTGAAATGCCATATCAGCTCTATTGTAAACTTCTACACCGTAATGATTAACACCTGCTTGGTCAAGATAATAGTTGTTAGTTTCATTTAAAGCATTATTCCAATTGATTACTACATAATCGCCAGATTGCGAAACAGATACCCAATCAATAAAGTCCGGAGATGAAGTGTTTCCATTTCCCCAAGCTCCTGCAAAGGTTTGTGTATGGTCTATTTGTAATGTCTGTAAGTTAAAAATGATAACATCTAAATCACCATTTGCTTTTTTACCAACTAAAGCGACATAATGGTCGTTTTTATCTATATTTACTTCTCCAGGCCCGAGTCTTACAACCTCGTAACCTGGTATATTTGCTACAATTTGTGTACTGTTAGTAGAAATTGTATGTTTTTTCACATCGCCATTTTCTCTAAAACTCCACATCAAATCAGGGTTTGTATTAGACCAGTAACTTGGATGCATGCTTTCTAATTGATGTATTTCTTGATATGTTGTAGTATTGTACACTTTCCAGGAAGCAATTTTATATTTTGTTTGATCTGTATTCCAAACTTGTGTTTTAGCATATTCGTGTGTTGGGTACCAAATTTGTGGGTCTCCATTTCCATCTACATAATTAACAATTTCTGTAACTCTTTTAATCTCAATTGAATTAGAAACGGAATTATACACTACGCTTTCTCCATAATTAGGGAATGCAGGTGTGGCAGGAGGAGCAATGCTTTGGTATTGCATTCCATCAGGGAATTGTTGTGCATTTGCTAATTGTAACAAACTAATTGTAAGTATAGTAGTTATTACTAATTTGATATTTTTCATTGTTGTTAAATTTTATATAATAGTTATTTTATCGAAATTTAGTCCCTAATTATGGCTAACGGTGAGATATGGTTTCGTTTTAATGAACTGTATTCAGTAATACCCGCCAAAACGGACGGACAAGAACAAAGTTAGCCATTTAAATCCATAAAGTCAAACTTAAAAACGCCCCAAAAAGGAGCGTTTTATATTTTATTTAACTAACTTCTAACCTCTCGTCTATTTTACAGCTACCAATTCCAAATCAAATATAAGAGGAGCATCAGGTGGTATTACACCTCCGGCACCTTGGGAACCATACGCTAAGTTTGAAGGAATTACAAAACGGGCTTTATCGCCTACTTTTAACAGTTGTAAACCTTCATCCCAACCAGAAATAACTTGGCCAACACCAACAGTAAAATCAATAGGTTGTTTACGTTTATAAGAAGAATCAAACACAGTACCATCTAATAATTGTCCTTTATAATGTACAGACACATTATTACCTTTTACAGCTTGTTTTCCATTCCCTTCTTGAATGATCTGATATCTGAGTCCGCTATCTGTTTTTTTAAATCCTGCAGAAGCAGCATTTAAAATTTCTTCTTGTTTTTCTTTTTCTAATGCTTCACTTTCTGCTCTAGAACCTTCAAAAGTTCTAAATGCTTCAATGGCATTGAATTTTTCAGCATCTTTACCGACACAGATAATCTCTATAGTAGTTAATTCGTCATTTTGTTGAATAGCATCAACAATATCTTGACCTTCAATAACATTTCCAAAAACTGTATGTTTATTATCTAACCAAGGTGTTTCAATATGAGTGATAAAGAATTGACTTCCATTGGTTGCTGGTCCTGAATTTGCCATAGATAAGACACCAGGTTTGTCATGTTTTAAATCAGCATGAAATTCGTCATTAAAACTATAACCGGGATTTCCGGTTCCGGTTCCTTGTGGACAGCCACCTTGTATCATAAAATCAGGAATTACCCTATGAAATTTTAGTCCGTTATAATATGGAGTTCCTTGAGGTTTAATGTTATTTTCTAAGTTTCCTTCAGCTAATGCTACAAAGTTACCTACTGTTCCAGGCGTTTTTTCAAATTCTAAGCTTACTAGTATTTCACCTTTTGAGGTGTTAAATTTTGCGTATAATCCGTTGTTCATTTTTTTAATTTTAGGACTGCAAATATAGGGATTGAAAAATAATTGAAAGATTAAATATTGAAAGAATTTGAAAGAGGTAAATTATTGAATAGTATGAGTTTTGACAGGAATAATACCAATTTAACCATAAAACTAGTCATATAAATTGTTTACTCACTTCTTTTCTATTTTTTAAAGTAGGAGTTCATGATATGCTTCGCAGTTCTTTTTTACTTATATTTTGTTAAAAAAAGAAACTATAATTAATACTATACTTTGTTTTTTTGTCTCATCTAAGCAAAAAATAATTTAATTTATTAATGACAAATTTTATAATTAAATTTGGTATAATGTGATTATGTAATTAGAAAAATATTATTTAAAGTGCCCCTGTTATCCCTGCCTTTCGTCTTCGCTCAAGATAAACTCGGCAGGAATGACAATGTTTTTCAAAATAATACAACTTTATAGGTAATTATCAACAAAAAAGACCCGCCATAATGGCAAGCCTTTTTTAAATATTGGGTTGATTGTTATTTTATTGTTTAATTATTTTAAAACTACCTTCTTTTTTACCTATAGCAACATTTACTATATACATACCTTCCGGTAAACTTTCCATATTTAATTTTGATTCTAAAGTAACTGGTTTTTTTGCAATTACTTTTTGGCCAATCATATTATATACATTGACAATTGAAATTTCTTCATTCGCTTGTAATGTTAATACATCGTTAACCACAGGGTTTGGGTAATAGTTAAATCCTAAATCAACTAAATCACCAATATTAGCGGTAGCTGTGTTTAAGAGTTTATAATTATCAATACCAAGTCCCCATGTTTTTGTATTTTCATCATCATAAATGAATTTTACTTTAAAATTACTGTTGATATAGGTACTTACATCAATAATTGTGGTTTGATTGGTACCTGTATTTGGTGCAGTATCATCGCCATCAACAAAAAGTACATTTTGCCATGCACTACCATCCCAAACATCAACCATAAAATTACCTGAAATACCAAAGGTTTGATGGTTATAAACCAATTCTATACCAGCACTGACTACATTGGCAGCAACTAGATCTACTGTAGGTCCTTCTAATTCTACTACGTTGTTAACGAATGGTCCACAGGTATCGTCATTAAATATAACACCGCCAGATGCAAAAGATGCCGGGATATCAAACCCGCTACCTATTAGATCTTCAGTATTACCAAATTCCCAAGCACAACCTGTTGGACCAGTTGTAGCTGACCAACCTGAAGGCATTGTAGTATTATTAAAATTTTCTTCTTGTATTTGTGCATTTACTGTCGTAAAGCAAATACCAAATATTATATATAATAAATTTATTTTTTTCATCAGATTAAAATTTTGGATTAAAACTTTTTGCTTTATTTATTCAAATTCCACACGTTGTATAAATACACTAGAGTTTCCTGCTGCATCGGTCACTATCCATTCTCTAACTAGCATATTAACTCTTTTAGTTACACATTTATCTAAAGAGGCATACATATCTATATGTTGTAAATTTTCTCCGCCAACGGTTTGACCGTTAACAGTACCTTCATAAGATAACCAAAAACCAATACCATAATCACCATACACATCTCTTGGACCAATATCCATATGATGTAAATTGGTGGTACTGAGTAATGTTAAATTTGAATTTGTATAATCACCAAATCCTTCCAATTTATAAGGTTTTGAAAAATCAATACTTGCATATAAACGTTGTTCTTGTTGAGCATCACCTTCTATATTTCCACCAGCTGCAACCCAAGTATTAAAGTCTACTAGTGTTTCAAAGAAAATTTCTATAATCCATCCTGAAGTTGGGTTAGTATTATTCACAACTCTACCATGAATTTTTGCACTACCATCTTCAAACCTTTCAAAATATCCTTCTTCCCAATGATGCCATTTATCAAACGGGAAACTATGGAACCAAATATTTGACTCAGTATAACTAGGTCCAAAATCAATAAAACATGATTCTGTAATATTTTCATATTCATTATATTCAATGGTAACTGCTGAACATTCATCACTAAAAGTTATTTCTGGTATTTGACTCAAATCTTCAACTAAAATGTGACTAACTAAATTATCAGCAGTAGGAGGGGTTGTATCAGAATCTACACAACTACACATTACATCTGTTTTAATGGCACCACCCATAACCCATGATTGACCGTTCACGCTTTGTCCGTGATTATTATGTCTAGTATCAATTTTTATTTCAATTTCACTAACAGATCCTGCCACATTTTCCATATTTAACTCAAAAACTTTAATACAACAAGTTCCAGAAGTAAAATCATCAATAGTTTCAGTTAATTCAACAAAACTACCATCAGAAGCTGAGACCTCAATATGTATATATCTGCCATCAGGTGTCAATTCAGAGATTGGTAACTCTACACTTACTGTTCTTGGTCCATCATCCGTTTGAATAGGGATGGTAACTGTCTCTATATTATTATATCCGCTTAAAGCTGTAAAAACACCAGAAGTAGCAGCACCTGTATTACTATGCCTAAAGGCATATACCAACATTGATTGTGCATAATCTGCATGTGTGGTATTTGAATAATTTACTGAGGCTGTTGCTGGTAATTCAGCTCTATAATACCAAACATTTGAACTTCCACCAGTAGGAACTTCTCTATTTGCAGTATAAGGATTACCATTACTATCTTGAATTTCTATTGTACTACCAGGATTATTACCTTTATAGACAATTTCTACTACTACATGATCTATGCTTTCAACATCAGTAATTGCTATTGAGGCAGGAACATTGTTTTTTAAGCCTAAGCTTAGTAGTTCAACTTCAATACTTTCATCACAAGAGTAGGACCACCCTGGGTCTGTTAAACTTGTAAAAGTATTTGAATTAAGGTCAATTTTTTTAGAAGATGGGTTTGTATTACCATCTTTAGCATATCCGTTAAATTGGATAAGGAATAATACAAACATTATTAGTTGTATTGTGTAGCTTTTCTTCATGCCATTTTAATTTAGGTTAGAATAATAACAAAATACCCTACATAACTATTAAAAGTTAGATAGGGAGTCAAGATAAAACGTTTAATATGTTAAAATATTTTGCATTCGTTGTTTTGCATTAATTTTGTGTTGTTAAATCTCCTATCTTTATTAATTATAACAACTAACTATTAAATATTCCTACCCTCTTATGTATTTTTTTTATTAAAAGAGTTTAAACTGCCTGTTTTTATTATTATATAAACTATAATTTAAAGGAGGCATGCATACATTGCTTAAATATTTTTTTTTAGCTAATCTGAATTGTATTGACACTTGTTCGGCAATTTTACCTTCGCCACGCATTCTTTTTCCAAATCTACTATCATTAAGTTTTCCTCCATGGCAATCTTCTATTTGATGTAAAATTTTATCAGCTCTGTCTGGTAAAGTCTTTTTAACCCAATCAGTAAAAATACTACCAATTGCACCATTTAAGCGAACAATAGTATATGCAGCGGAACAAGCACCTAATTCACTTACTTTTTTAACCAATGCAAAAATTTCATGGTTATTGATTGCAGGTATAATAGGTGCCATCATCACATTTACAGGAACCCCATTATCTGATAATATTTTTATGGTTTCTAACCTTTTCTTTATGGAAGTTGTTCTAGGTTCAAGGATGAGCCTGGTTTCTTCACTTAAAGAAGTAACTGAAATGCTTATATGAATAAGGTTTAATTTAGCCATTTCAGATAAAATATCTAAATCTCTTAAGATCAATGCATTTTTAGTAATGATACTTACCGGATGCTTATATTTTAAGAATACTCTAAGTATCTTACGTGTAATTTCTAACTTTTTTTCAATGGGTTGATAACAATCGGTATTACCTGATAACATGATATTTTGAGCTTTCCAATTGTTACTTTTTAGTTTTTCTTCTAATAATTCAGGTGCATTTTTTTTATACAGTATTTTTCTTTCAAAGTCTAATCCGGCACTATAGCCCCAATATTCATGTGTGTTTCTGGCATAACAATATATACAGCCATGTTCACAACCTTGGTAAGGGTTCATTGAATAGGCAAGACCAATATCAGTACTTGTTACTTTATTAAGGATGGTTTTTGGAAAGATTTCAATGTATTGTGTTCTATTATTGTCAGGATTTTCATTTATAGTATGACAATGATTTAAAAAGTCATCTTCTACAATATATTGATTTTGTAAAAAACGGTTATGAGTGTTTATTTGTGCACCTCTACCTTTTATATAATTTGTATTTTTGATTTTTACCGACATTATGCATTAGAAAATTTATTGCGTTTTGAAATTACTTCAAAACCAGCCTGTCTGGCAGGCAGGTATATCGTTTCACTACTTTTTGAAGTTTAACCGTAGTAACGCTACGCTAAAACTATGAAAAAGCCATATTTTATTGCTGTTTCAACCCTCATTATCCCCTTAATCCTCAGGGCTATTACAGAATGAGGTTTAAAATTACCTTAGATTTATTTAAAAAGGATGATTAAGAGATTATAAAATTCAACAAAATTTATTGTTGATAAATTATAACTTAGTACTTTTATTTAATAAGTAAAAATCGACTAAAACCATTGCGGTTAATGCTTCAACTATAGGGACAGCTCTGGGTACAACACAAGGATCATGTCTTCCTTTACCTTGTACTTCTATTGGATTACCATTTTTATCAATAGTATCATATTTTTGTAATAAAGTAGCAACAGGTTTAAAGGCAACTCTAAAATAAATATCCATACCGTTTGAGATTCCACCTTGAATACCACCAGATAGGTTTGTTTTTGTAGAGCCATCAGTATTAAAGGCATCATTATGTTCTGACCCTTTCATTTTAGCTCCACAAAAACC
>CAZHYX010000155.1:0-7425 GCA_964536675.1 uncultured Flavobacteriaceae bacterium | reverse complement strand
GTCATCAGTCATCAGTCATCAGTCATCAGTCATCAGTCATCAGTCATCAGTCATCTAACTTCAAAACTATTCTTTAAAAGCTAAAAAGCCTTGTGTTATACCAATTTAACATCATATTGTCGCATTGAAATTGTTTAATTTTCACAATATTTTCGTTAAAATAATTGACTATAACAAAGGCTATACTAAAATATTTTGCCTTAATCTTGCAAAAATTAATTCAATTCAATTATACGACATTATAAAATTAAATTGGTATTATTACCCGAATCATTCAAGTAGGACTTAAAAAATCAATCAACTAGCTTTAGCGGTTTCAAACTGAATTTCATATAACCTGCTATAATGTCCTTTTTGTTGTAGTAATTCTTTGTGAGTACCTTGTTCAACAATACTCCCTTTTTCCATTACAATAATTTTATCCGCTTTTTTAATAGTAGCTAATCTATGCGCAATAATAATTGAAGTTCTATTTTTAGTAATGGTAGCTGTAGCTTTTTGGATTAATTTTTCTGATTGCGAATCAATAGAAGATGTAGCTTCGTCTAACACCAAAATAGCCGGTTTACTTACATACACTCTTAAAAATGCTATCAATTGACGTTGCCCGGAAGACAACATACCACCTCTCTCCTTTACATCATAATGATAATTGTTTGGCAGACTCATTATAAAATTATGTATGCCTATTTTTTTGGCAGCTCCTTTTACTTCTTCTAGAGAAATAGCATTGTTATTTAATGTAATATTATTAAAAATTGAATCAGAAAATAAAAATACATCTTGTAAAACAACACCAATCTGATCTCTTAATGAATGTAAAGTAAATTGATTTATATTTATACCATCTATAATAACCTTACCTGAATTAATATTATAAAACCTATTTAACAAATTGATAATTGTTGATTTTCCTGCACCTGTAGCTCCGACAACAGCAACCGTTTCTCCTTGTTTTACTTCAAAAGATATTCCTTTTAAAACAGGTTCGTCTTTTATATAACTAAACACCACATTATTAAAACTAATATTACCCTTAAAGTTTTTAGCTATTCTTGTTCCTGTATTTATTTCTTCAGCATCTTCATCTAACACATTAAAAACTCTTTCAGCTGCAACCATACCCATTTGTAAGGTATTGAACTTATCTGCAATTTGGCGTAAAGGCCTAAACAAACTCATTGTCATCATAATAAAACTTGCTATAGTACCCAGCATTTCTTCACCACCGGCTGCAGCTTTTAACCCTCCGAACCAAACAACGGCCCCTAAAGTTAAAGAAGACAAAACCTCTACTATAGGAAAGAAAATAGAGTAATACCATACCGTTCTAATATGTGCTTTTTTATGTTTATCATTTATTTCTACAAACTTATCATACTCTATTTTTTCTCGTGTAAACAGTTGTACAATCTTCATTCCGGTAACTCTTTCTTGTACAAAACTATTTAAATTTGTTACTTGAGTTCTAACATCTTGAAACGTAGCCTTTATCTTGATTTGAAAAATTTTCGTTGCATAAATTATTATCGGTAAAACGGCGATTACAATTAAGGCCAAATTCCAATCCATCCAAATCATAACAATTATGATAACCAACATTTGTAATAAATCACTTATAATTACAAATAATCCTTGACCAAAAATACTAGCAATCGTTTCAATATCTGAAACAACTCTAGTAACTAATTTACCAACAGGAGAGGTATTAAAGTATTGCATCTTAAAGCGTAGCATGCGCCCAAATAATTCCGTTCTAATATCTTTAATAATATGTTGTCCTAACCAATTTGTAAAGTAGATATATAAAAATTGAAATATCACTTGAAGCATTTTTACACTTAACATTATTAAACTAAAAATTAATAATTGTTCAGCATTTTTATTAATAATATAGTCATCTACAACTATTTTTAGAAGTATAGGATAAACAGCAGCCAAGCCTGCGAGTGTCAATACTGAGACTATTGAAACTACAAACTGAAAACGATAACTTTTTACATACATTAGCAATCGTTTAAACAATTTTAAATCAAAAACTTTACCGGTTACTTTTTCACTCATTTTGTGGTTTGTGGTCTCTATTATCTTTTTTAAAACAATCCTTCTTTATAAACAACTTTTGTTAAAAACAATCCCTGTGGCGGAACTGAAACTCCGGCATTACTCCTATTTTCACTTTTTATAATATCTATGACATCTTGCTTTGTTTTTTTACTCAAACCAACATCTATTAAGGTTCCTACAATTGATCTTACCATATTCCTTAAAAATCGATTAGCTGTAATATGAAAAGTCAATAAATTATTTTCTAAGACCCATTCAGCTTTTGTAATTTTACAATTATACGTTTTAACATCTGTCTTAGATTTAGAAAAACATTTAAAATTAGTGTATTCTAATAAAACAGTAGTAGCTTCATTCATCTTTTTAATATCTAATTTTTTCTGATGTATCTGCCAAGTGGTATCTAATAAAAACGGATTCCTTCCCAAATAAATTCTATATTCATAACTTCGACTTACAGCATCAAACCTAGTATGTGAATCATCATTGACTAAAAAAATGTCAATAATCACAATATCGTCAGGTAAAAAAGCATTTAATTTTTGTTTGAATTTCTCTCCGTCTAAGCTTAAACTTACATCAAAATGTGCAAATAGCTGTAAAGCATGTACACCGGCATCTGTTCTACCTGCACCTACAATATCAACTTTATCTCTTAAAATAGTTGACAGGGCTTCTGTTATGGTTTCTTGTACAGAATTTGCATTGGGTTGTATTTGCCAACCATGATAGTTTTTTCCGTTATATGAAAGTTCTATAAAGTATCTCAAGAAATAGTAATTTTGTCTAATGACAAAGATATGGAATCAAGTTTTTTCAGTTCTTAAATAAATCTCAATTTTTGAAAAAAATACTTTTACTTTCTGATACACACAGTTTTATTGATAAGCAAATTATAAAATATATAAAACAAACTGATGAAGTTTGGCATGCAGGTGATATAGGCGCTATAGAAGTAACTGACACTATACAGAAATTAAAACCATTACGCGCCGTTTATGGAAATATTGATAACAATGAGATTAGGGCTGAATTCCCGTTAGATAATAAATTTATTGTTGAAAATGTTACTGTCTGGATAACTCATATTGGTGGATACCCTAAACGTTATGACCTTAGAGTAAGAGAAGAAATATATAAAAACCCACCTAGAATTTTTATTTCAGGTCACTCACATATTTTAAAAGTAATGTTTGATAAAAAGTTGAATACTTTACACTTAAATCCTGGTGCTGCAGGTAAACACGGTTTCCATCAAGTAAGAACCATGCTACGTTTTGAAATTAATAATGATAAGATTGAAAATTTAGAGATTATTGAGTTAGAAAAAAGAAGTTAGGTAATTTTTAATCTCAATAAATATAATGAACTTGTTTAAAGTTTTTCTATTGATGTAACAGAAATTTGTTGTGTATAAATTTTATTTTTTAACGCTTTTGTTTTGAACTCTCACTCTTAATTTATATATTTAACCATGCTAACACTTTAAACAATAATTATGTCATTTTTAGCAAAATTTATAATAGATGGTAAAGACTATAATGTATTAGAAAGTACCCTTTCAATGTATCAACCTACAGATAGTACTGGTAAACCATTAGGAAGACCAAGTGGCGGACAAATAAACCTGATTATAGAATCTGACGGCAGTACAGATTTATTTCATTGGATGAAAGAACCAGAGCATACCAAAGACGGCTCAGTAATTTATTTTAAAAGAGATGCTATGGCAAAACAAACTGTAGTTGAGTTTACTAAAGCCTTTTGTATTAATTTTACTGAACGCTTTGTTGCAGACACCAAAGACCCGATGAGAATATCTATAACCATCTCTGCACAAGAACTTAAAGTAGGTGCTGTAGATTTTAAAAATCTTTGGGGAGCATAGTATCAAAATATGCCTTAAAATTTTAATAGAACTTAGGTATTTCTATAATAAACTACCTCGACGCAAGCATATGAGGTATCGTGCCTCGCTGGCAGGTGGGTTAAATGGAATTTGCTAACCAAACATCATAATTTCTCCGTCAGCTGAATCCGCCTTTGGCGGAGAAGGAGGATTAAAATTTAGTAATTTTTTTTAAAAATATTATGATACATACTATAACAATTACAAAAAATACAATCTACAATAGCTATACAGGTAAAACTTTTCATAGAAACCCTGTATTAGAAAATTTACAAAGTCATACACCTTACCAAGTAAATAGAGCTGGTTTAGAAAATTACTACCCTAAACATATTGATGACATTATTATTAGAGATAAAAATGGTATAATTATTAGAACCATTAAAACAGATATATTAGATGGTGAACTTTTTATAAATAGATCTGTTGGTGATGGTATGCCAAATTTAGGCGATGATAATTCATTAGCCAATGATATAAAATATTTAGATATGCTTGGTATATTTGAAGATTCTGATGCTTTTGGGTTAGGTTTATCTGGTAGTTTAACAGGTATTGCTACACATGATAACCCTGTACCAAGAGGTGTAAAATTAGGAACTGAGCTTATTTATTTTATAAATGGCAGTGACCAATTTGAAGTACATCAATATCAGTCACAAGCCAAATCTTATGGTGTAGATGTTTCTGCCGGGATGCAATTTAATTTTTATCAAAAACATGATGATGTATTATCGCAAGATTTCAATTTTGAATCTTTTGGGGGTACAACATACTCACTAAATGCAGGTATTGGTAATTTTGAGGGTGAAGCATTTTATTCAGAACACTATAGTGGTTTTGGTTTTGGTATGTCAAAAGGTGTATTGCCTGCTTCAGGGACTTTTAATATACATAAATCTAAATATATTGACCAAGTTTCTATAAGTAAATTTATTGGTGGTAAAATAACACATAGAGAATCAAAAACAGTAATTTTTGAATTAAAAAAAGAGTTTTAATGAAAATTTTAACAGTGTGTCTTTTGGTATTCTTAAGTTTAGTACACGCTTGTACTGATAAAGATTTTTCTTTTAAAAAAAAAGATTTTAAAGACGTAAAGACCTTACAAGTTTTTTATATAGATTTTGAAAGACCAACAGGTGATGATGATAAAATCAATTTTAACATCGTTGACAAAAAAATTATCGACATTATTTTTTTAAAATAATTTTTTATTTTACCCGTTTTGTTTAGGTAGGAATAATAGAAATAGGAGTTTAAATAATTACAAAATTTTAACCGTTGTGAAAGATTTATCAAAAGAGCAAATAAAAGATAGACTCATTGCCCGTACAGCAGAAATATGGGGTGTTGATGAGTTAGAGTTAGAACACTCATTTGACCCTATTATTTCATTATTATATGATGCTTTTTCTCACGAATTAGTACGAATTTCAAATTCTATTAAATCAAGTAGAACACGCATAACAGAGCGTTTAGTCGATTTATTAACTCCCGAAGTTTCTACATTAGCAAAACCTGCACATGCTATTTTACATAGTACACCTATAGAGACCAGAGAAATTGTAAATGCATATAATCAGTTTATATTTAGAAAACGATCAACAGGTATTGATGTAAATGCAAATAAATCAACTGATGAATTCTTTTTTAGTCCTACCGGAAATTTTGATATTTCAAATTGTGATATCAAATATATAGTAGGACAAAAAAAAGTAAGTATCATTGAAAATTTACGAATTACTGATTTTCTGACAGTTGAAGAACATTATAGTAAACCTAGTCAATATAATACTTTTTGGATTGGTTTAAAAGCTAAAGAAGAGTTAAATTCATTACAAAACCTAATGTTTTATTTTAATACTACTAGCCATACAAAAAAAGAACTTTTTTTAAATAACTTAGTGAATTCTAAATGGGAGATTAATAATGAAAAGATCACTATTAAAAAAGGATATAATACTGATATAAGGTCGATAGAAAATTATGAAAGCTTTATCAATGAAAGTGTACAAACAAAATTGAAGTTTTATCAGTCAACTATTAATTCTTTATATGAAAAATATTTTATTACCATAACAGATAATCGCCTTATTACTAAAATTAAAAAACGATATCCGGAAGAATTTAAGTCTTTTTTATATCCAGAAAACCTTAAAAAATTTGATGAAGAGCTTGTTTGGATAAAAGTTACAATGTCCTCAATTGTAAGCCCACAAATAATAGATAACATGTACTGTTATACAAATTGTTTTCCTGTAATTAATAAAAAATTAGCACATAAAATTCAACGCTCACAAAAACATCTCAATATAATTCCGTTAGATATTGAAAAAGACTATTTTCTTGACCTTCAGCAAATTGACACAAGTAATGGTAACGAATATTTAGTGCAAAATGGTACAGCTTCTAAAACAAATAAAGATCTAAAAGCCTATTTAAGATATGGAGGTGTAGCTAGATTTGATGAAAGAGATGCTTCAGAGTTATTACACTTTTTGTTAGATGTATTAAAAGAAGACAGTGTTGCTTATAATGCTATCGGTGGTGACTTTATCAATTCTAATGTTAGCGAATTAAAACAAATAATTTCGAGAGTAGAACAGAAAATTGAAAATAATGATTTTATAAAAAGTAAAGCACCGTATTTAATAATTGAAAAAGAGAAATCAAAATATAGTGAATTAGAAACTTTTTTTGTATCGTATTGGACAACTAATGGCGAAAAAGCAAATAAAATACATCCTTTTGTAAGATTGCATCAATTTAAAGGAACTTCATTTAAAACAGATTCATTAATGTTTGTTACCGGTACAGTTGGTGGGGAGAATGAACCTAAAGCAAGTGATAAAATATATGCCTATAGAGAAAATATATTATCTAGAGGGCGTGTTGTTACGAAGCAAGATATTATTAATCACTGTTTTAATCATTATAAATCAAGTATTTCAAACGTTTCAGTTAAAAAAGGAATACAAGTACAACAGGGTAGTGCAGTGGGTTATACACCAACTATGGATGTCTATATAACCAAAAGTACAGATGCTGCATACGAAGATGCAGATTGGCAATATTTAAAAGAAAGTTTAGAGAATAGTTTGCTTTTAAATTCAGCAAACGTACTGCCTTTTAGAATTATGTATAATTAAATTGGTTAGGAATTTTGTGTCAGTTCGAGTATTATCTCGCCTGTTGGTGCATCGAGAATTAGTTTCTCAACAAGTTATATATAAAAAATAATCAGTAAAAATTATTTAAAACTATGAACTAAAGATCATTTTTTATATCTTAGTCAAAGATTTAAGGGGTTTGCTCATCAAACAATTCATTTTTACATCTTCAACCCATTAAAAATGAGTTATATAATTAAAAATCGGGTCATATTTGAATCTATAATTTTTATTGGGAAAGCAAAAAGTATTGGAATTAACTGCACTTTGCCTGTC
>CAZHYX010000154.1:0-7483 GCA_964536675.1 uncultured Flavobacteriaceae bacterium | reverse complement strand
AGAGTTGCAATTGGTGTCTTTGAATTGATTGTTGCGATATTAATTTTAATACCTAAAGCCGTTTGGTTAGGTGCTTTACTGACTTTAGGCATTATATCTGGTGCAATATTTATGCATTTAACTAATTTAGGTATAGAAATAAATGGTGATGGTGGTATGGTTTTTTATATGGCTATAGTAATTTTTGTCTTATCTCTTGTGATTTTGTTAATGAATAGGAAAAGTTTACCATTTATTGGTAAAAACTTGTAAATTATTAATTAATAACTATTTATAGCTATTATTTTATTATATTTGACCATTGAAGTTTAAATTGCTATGTAAACTCAATCCTAATTTTTCCATCTATCTTAAATTATAAAAAGGATAGTGTATTATTAAATATAAGTATTTATACTCATAAATTGCTATGAAATGAGCCGTAATTAAAAGGTTAATACTAATCGAATAATTAATGGTTAATTTCATCTGACCTTAAAAAATAATGAATTTATACAGATGAAAATGTTAACAGATTTAAGAAAAAAAATTGATGAAAATACTAAAGTTTTAGACTTATCTATTTCTAAGTATTTTGCAAATCGCTTAGGCGTAAAAGATATAAAAACCATAAATGCTTTGGGTATTAATGGTGATTTAACTTTTAATCAAAAAATAAATATCTTTTGTGATATTATGCCCCTGACAAAAATTGATAAAGCAAAACTAAAAGTCTACACAAAAATCAATAATGAAATTGTACTCAACGATGATATTTTAACTTATGACGAGTATTTTTCAAATCTAAACTGCTATCACCCATTCCTTTTCAATACTTATTTAAAAGAGAATGATGTGCTGTCAATTAAAGAGAAACTTACATTTGCTATTCATCAATTAATTGATGATGTGATAAAACTAACTGATGAGTATATAAAAAAACCACAAATTTATTATAATAAAAATGTAGGTATTACATTACCTGAATAGTACCTTAGCATTAAATTTAACTTTAATGAAGCCTATTAGAAAAGCTATAATGGCTATACTAATAAATAATGATGGTAAAATATTGATTGGTTCTTCGCCAAGAGATGGTGGTTTTAAATTCCCTCAAGGTGGATTAGATCCCGGAGAAGATATCATCACTGGTATCAAAAGAGAATTGAACGAAGAGTTGGGTATTCTAATCACTGATTCAGATATTATTTATATCGCTAATGAAAAAGTAATTTATTACTATCCGTCCGATGACCCATACTATATTTATCGGGCACAAGAACTTTCCGTTATAAAAATTCAATACAATACTTCTATGCAATTAATTCCGCAAGATAATGAATTTGATGAATTATATTGGATTCATCCTATTGATTTGACCAAGTACAATACCAATTTTAGAAATTTGGCTTATGAAAAAGCATTGAAAATTTGTGATCTTTTATAATTTGAATATTCAAACTAACATTTTAACTATTCCATAATTTAGAAAAAAATCATACTAAAAGTCTCATTTAATTAGAATAATACTTTAATAATATAAGTAATACCTGTAATTTTTGAGTTTAATAAAAATCAATATCTTTAACTCAAAATCAAACCGTTATGAAACTTGCTCCTAACTGTGTCTACCTATTAATATTTTGGTGCGCTATCTATTCATCAGTTGCACAAGAAAACAGGAAATTAGATAGTTTATTGGAAGTTTATAAAAAGCTTCCAGATGATACTGCAAAGGTTGATGTACTTCAAAAGATATTTGCGGAACAAATGTCTAACGGCAAAATTAGTGATGCCCAAAACTTTGCAAGAATTCAGTTAAAACTTTCAAAAAAAATAAATTATGATGAGGGTACAGGCAAAGCCCTAAGCAATTTGGCGATTGGTTATAACAGTACGTATGTATTCGATTCTGCAAGATATTATTATGCAAAATCATATAAACTCTGGGAAAAAATCGGAGACAAAGGGCAATTGCTATATACTAAAAACAGTTGGGCTAAAGTGGAACATTTAGAGGGCAATTATGATAAGGCTTTAGCTATGTATGATGAGACTTCAAAAATGGCAGTAGAAATTAATGATGGGGTTGAACTTTTTTGGGCAAAACGGGATAAGGCCTCTGTTTATATGGATAAAGGAAGTTATAAACTTGCCTTACAAGAATTCCTTATTTCTTTAAAAGTATTGGATACCCTTGAGGGAAACTATAAGAAGGAAAAAGGAAACATCTTGGTTGGAATGGGTCGTATTGAAGACCTTCGAGAAAACCATGAAGCCTCAATGAAGTATTTAGATGAAGCTATGGATGTTTTCATAAGGGAAGAAAATAGCATCTGGCAGTGTATTACACATACCGAAATGGGGCTCACCTATTTTCATATGGGTGAATACGAAAAAAGTTTGGATAAGTTTAATAACGCCCTTGATATATCTATAAGATTGGAAAGAAAAAATTTTGAGGCCATTTGTTATGCCAATATAGGCATGGTGCTTGCAAAAAACGGAAATCCTGACAAAGCGCTAGAATACCTCTATCGAAGTCTCAAAATGACGAAGAATACAAATTCTAATCTTTCAACAACTTATAATGACATAGGGAATGCTTTCATAGTAAAGAAAAACTTTTCAAAAGCCATAGAAAACTACACCTATGCCATACAATTATCAGAATCAGTTGGTGGTATAGGTGAACTTAAAAACAGTCATCAATTGAGGTCAATGGCATTTGAACAATCGGGTCAGTATAAAGAAGCCCTGCAGGACCAAAAACAATATCTAGTACTTAATGACTCTATTTTCAATACTACCAAGTCTCAACAAATCGAAGAACTACGCACTATATACGACACGGAAAAAAAAGAACAGCAAATAGCCCTGCAAGAAAAAGAAATCACTGTTTTAGAGCAAAAGGCATCTATAAGTAGTCTTCAACGTATTGTGATGGGTATAGGATTATTACTTTCTTTAATAGGTTTTTATGCAATCCGTCAAAAATTGAAGCGTAACAAATTAGAAAAAGAAAAACTGGATGTTGAATTAGACTTTAAAAAGAAAGAACTAACCACGCATGCGTTACACTTGGCTAAAAAGAACGAAGTACTTGAAGGTCTCAAACAAAAAGCTGAAGAATTAAAAACTTCTGATAATGGTCAAAATGGTTATCAGCAACTAATAAGAACCATCAATTTTGATTTGCAAAATGACAATAATTGGCAAAATTTCAGTAAGTATTTTCAACAAGTACATACAAATTTTAATAGTAATGTAAAGAAAAAATTTCCAAAGGTTACTTCAAATGAATTGCGTTTAATGTCATTATTAAAAATGAATTTATCCTCAAAAGAGATTGCCAATATTCTCAATATTTCACAAGAAGGTATTAAGAAAGCAAGGTATAGACTCCGTAAAAAACTAGAAATAACTTCTGAGAATTCACTACAAGATTTGGTATTAAGTCTTTAAACATAGGCTTTACAAGGACTTTCTGCCTTTTGTCTTTTTATAAATTTTGGACTGTCCACTCTTTGTCCACCTTTAAAATTTTTAACTACAAAACTGGTATAATATGTTTGTTGTGTCATAAAAAATGACAAAACCGTTTTGTGGTGTCTTGCGTTTACTCGGGCTGCAGACCTTTAACGCGCAAGGTCACACAAAACTAAGTTTAATCACAAAACAACATATTATGAATTTTTCAAAGAAGAATTACGAACACCTTAAAACAAATAAGAATAAGATGCGTAAAACACCAATCAAAGTGTTTAAAAAATTAATATTGCTATGTCTTATAATCATGACTTCAGCATGTAGTAAAGAAGACTCAATGAACCCGTCTCCTACAACAGGAGAAATTGAAGAATTATCCGCAACCATCTCTCTTGATGAGTTTGAAACTGATGAAGGTGAAATAGGTATTGTTATAAGCGCAAGAGAAATTGCGAAAAAAGGATATAAGCCAACTACGGCTACTATTTCAATAGATGCTACATCAAACATTGATGATCAAGAGGTTTCATTTGACGAATTTAATAATTTAGCAAATCTATCATTTAAAAATGAAGACTTAGAAGATACTTTTGAAGACGAATTAAAAGAGGGTGTGCCCGTAGATGTGACTATTAAAGATGAAAATGGGTCGGTTCTGGTTTCAAAAAGTTTTTCAAAACTTTCATTTAAAGCAAGTCCAGATGCTCAAGAAGTAAGTGCCAATAATCTTGATGATTTATTTGCTAAAGTTTCGCTAAAAAATAATATTTTACATTTTGCCCAAATCGCAGATGAAAACAATGTGATAATTGGGGCTCCAGTTTCACAATTATACGAAAGCACATCTGATCTTACTGCTCCAATTGTAACTAAACGAATCTCAGATTCAAACTTAGATTATAATGGAGACTATCCAACAAACTATACTACGTTCTATTTTGAGGAGCTTCCTGGAGAAGAAGACGTGTTTAACATAAGCGTACGCAACGGCTCTAATATACATTATTTATACACCGTTGTGAGTGGTGCTATAGGGCAGCTAAATATACAATCTAAAGCCAATTTGACAAGAAATGGTGGAAACACCGATGCTACTGTTCGAGATAACTACAAATTTAAAATTGAAAAGTTTAAGCCTGGGCTTTATACTATCACTTCCGTTAAGCAAAATAAAAAACTTGTACTCGCAGGTGATTTAGATCAAACAAATGATTTGAGGTTAGTTGCTAAAGATGAAACAACTAATCATAAAACAGCCTATTTTAGGATACTGTCTTTTGCTATCGATTGGGATATCCAAGCTGTTGAATCTAAATTTGTACGACCAATAATGCCACCTTCAACTACTAGTAGCGCTTATAATAGTACTTTAAGAAATTGTAGTAGTGGTTCACTCAATCAAACCATTGGTGAAAGTACCACCATAACAACAACACAAACCGCTGCATGGGAAGAAACTATGTCAGTAGCCACAACAAACTCTGCAGGAGTGTCAGTAACGATATCTCATGAAGCCGAAACAAAGTTCTTTGGTGTAGGTGGTAAAACTTCAGCTTCTATTACTGGAAATTATCAATATACAAAAACCGAAACCGAAACAAATACAAAATCTGGTAGTATTAGTACACAAAAATCTGTTCAAGTTTCTGTATCTAGAGAAGTAGGAGTACCTCCCGGCACTGCAATATCAGTAGCCGATGTCTATCAACAATATCAAAATATTAAAGTCCCTTTTATTCAGCGTTTTAGAATTTTTGGAAAATATCAAGAAAATAATACAGAATTAACGGGGCAACAAATTTTGACGCAGTTTACTTTTAATAGTTTTACAGGTGTGGTAACCGATGTTCAATCCAATTTTATTGAAGTTACCGTTCGAGGAGTTACCATTATTGACAGACTAATAGAAACAACCACAGAAACTAGGGATATTCCCAATGCCTGTAATTGAATCTAGATAAATTTGAATTAGTTAAAAAAGCACTATCTCATAAACTTACACAGTTTATGAGATAGGCTTTTAAATAATTTGAATAATTTGAAATTTGCCTTGCAAAGGGTTTAAGCTTTTTACCAATTTAGGAATCAATTCTGTTCCATATTCCAAGTAAACTTCAGAAAAATTACGTTGACGTTCTTCTAAACTTTGATTAGGAAACAATTCATCTTGTACTAACCTGATACGTTCTGCAATATCTGCGTGTTTCAGTTTTTCAGCCTTCAACAGACGCTTTTCTAAATTATCGAGTCCGTTTAGTTGTTTTTTTTGTTGTGCTTTTACAGCGCCAGTAAATGATTTGTCAGTTTTATTTGCCAACACTTCTAAATCAGTAAATTGTTTTTCTAAAAATGTACGCTGCTGTGAAAAATCAATTTCAATTTCAGAAATTTCTTTAATTTTTTTGGTGATTAGATCATGCTGTTTTAAGAATATTTCTTCAAGCGAAATATTTAACTTACCTAATTTCTGAACTTGTTTCTCTGAAATTATCAATGCTGAATTACGTAATAATAAAATAGGAAATGGCACATCTACCTTTTTAAAATAATGTTTTAGCTCAAACCAATACGCTAACTCTCCGCCACCACCGATATAACATAAATTAGGTAGTACCATTTCTTGAAATAACGGACGCATAATAACATTAGGTGAAAACCTTTCCGGTACCTCTGAGAGGTGTTTTAGTATTTCTTCTTTAGTCCAAGAAATATTGGTATTGTTTACTTTATAAACATCTTCTTCTAAAACAATACGTTCACGTAATTCATCTGTTAAATAAAACAAATTGATCTCACGCGGGTTTACCTGAACTTTATAATCCTTTTCTAAAGCTTCAATCGTTTTAGAAACCGCTTTGTATGAAGTCTGATTTTCTAATTCATCCTCAACAAAAGGCACAAATTGTTGTTTTAATTTTTTATCATCGCCATCAATAATAACCAAGCCATATTCACCAAATAATTCATTGACTAAATATCGTGTAGCATCGGTTAAGTTGCCGTGTTCTAAATATGTTTTTCGGAATAATTCTTTTAAATAAGTTGCATTTGTAGAAGTACCTATTTCTTTGGTGAAAATTTTTAAAACCTTATCTAAACCTTCGGTTGACAAACGACCAACTCCTCCACTAGATTCTCTATTCCAACTAATTTTCTTTCCATTGAAGTTAAAATAGTTAATCTCTTCAAAATCATGATCTTCAGTAGCCATCCAATATACAGGTACAAAATTATCTTTTGGGAATTCTACTTTTAACTGCTTTGCTAAATTGATAGTCGAAACAATTTTGTATAAAAAATATAACGGACCCGTAAATAAATTTAGTTGATGACCGGTAGTTATAGTAAATGTATTTTCTTTTAAAAGAGATTGGATGTTTTCTTTTGTTCTGTTGGAAGTGTTTGTGTTTTGGTATTGATTTTTTAGAGTTGACACTAAAATAGATCTCGACTGCACTCGATATGACATCCGTTTAGTGTCTAACTGTTTTTTAAAACCCTTTAGGCCAGGGTAATTAGTATAAAATGGAGTGATTTTTTCGTTCTTATCTAGATAATCACAGATGATTTTAGTAAAATAACCTGTTTTTTGAAACGGTATTGTCTTATTTTTAAGCTTACAATCTTCTTCAACCATTTGATCTAGACATATTTTTGATAAAAATACTAAATTTAGATTTATAAGTCGAAATTCAAATATATTACTAACATTTTTTTAACTAAATTAGAATGTAAATATATAAAGCGTGGAAAATTTGTAGTGTGTATTAAGGACTCCGAACTTTAAAAAATTGCTCTTTCAAATATATTTTTGTCGTATTTACTTAGTAAGATTTTTATTTAACTTTCTCAACTAAGAGCTATTCATAATAAATTTTTTCTTTAGCTAAACAATTAAATAGAGAGAGATATTAATAAAACTTTTCTAGTTTAATATACTTTCCTTAATTCCAATTAAATTGGAAGTTAACTGCACCCTTGTCTATTCATCAAAGAAGACCAAGACAAAAGAAGT
>CAZHYX010000153.1:5881-7491 GCA_964536675.1 uncultured Flavobacteriaceae bacterium | reverse complement strand
TTTTCACAAAAAGTACTGAAATTGATGGAGCTATTTTTGATCAAGATAATATTCTAGAAGTTATAGACACGTTAAATCATATTAATTATTCTTTTCGGTTTTCTTATCCTGACACTCCGGTAGGAACATTCTATAATCTAATTGTTGGTGAAACTCCACAAGGTGAAAACAAAACGCCTTATGTATTAAAATATGTTTGTGATGATGCATCTCTTGAAGCATTTGTTGCAAGCAATTTTAATTTTGAATCTTTTAAAGGGAGTATTGCTATACATAGATATACAGATTTTTTTCAGGTAGGTAGTTTTATAAAATCTGACCCTAATTGTCCACCAAATAATGATGAAAATGGAGATCCTATACCTTGTGACACTGCTGGTGTTGACGGTGGTTCTACAGGAAGTAGTGGTGGTGGTGGCAATGGAGAGAGTGGAGATGGACCTTCAAATAATGGCGGTAGTAGCGGTGGAACCGGAGGAACAAATACTGGTAGCGGAGGATATGACATAGAGATAAGTTGTGGTTGTGTAGGGCATACTGGAGAAGAAATTGAAAACGGAGAATGTATCTGTAATACTATTATCATTGTAATTAACGCTGCACCTCCTGAGGGGGGTAATGAGGAAGGTAAAAGCGCTGATGACTGCCCTAATTGCCCTGATGGTACTGATGGTGGTGTAGGGGTGTTGCCTAATAACCCTTCTTGCGCTTCAGGATATATAAAAGATGAAGATGGGGTTTGTGTAGCAATAGATGAAATTTTTATTGACCAAGAATTTAAAGATAACCCTTGCCTTAACTCTGTTTATGAAGATATGGGAAAAGCATCCACTTTTCAAGGATATTTAGAAAATTTTGAACCCGAATTCTCTGTGGCGCATTTAAGATTTTCAGCAAGTTTAACTTTACCTTCTGATGTTAATGCTGAAACAAGTGTTCCGCAAAACTATCTTATTACTATCACTTTTAATGAAAATAATTTAAGGAGACCTCGTTTATCAGTGGCTAGAACCTTTATCCATGAAATGATACATGCAGAAATTTTTAGAAAATTATTATCTGTATGGCAACATCCAAGTCTTGATGGTATTACTGAAGCAGATATAATTGCAATTAGAAATGATTATCCAGGATTATCTGACTATTATGTAAGGTGGATAAATAATACTCCTACTGGTATGAACGCATCAAGTGCTCAACACCAAGCAATGGCTCAACATTATAGGGGCATCATAAAACAAGCTTTAATGGAATTTGATAGTACACAAACTAATGAAGTGTACGATGCATTTTCATGGGTCGGTCTTCAAGATACAATCGCTTGGAATAATCTTACCCAAGCTGAAAGAGATAACATTATTCAAACATTAGCTGATTTTAATAATAACAATCCTAATTGTCAATAAAATGAAGTATCAAATAGTAATAACATTATTTTTATTTAGCATCATTTCTGTTTTTTCGCAAGAGAATAATAAGGATAAAATAGTTCTAATTGTAGAAAAAGTAAATATTCAAGAGAAAAGGGATAAAATACTTTTTTCATTAAGAGATAATATTGTGTTTAGGCATTTAAAAAAAGCACAAACTAAAAAATATATTAGTTATTC
>CAZHYX010000153.1:5609-5871 GCA_964536675.1 uncultured Flavobacteriaceae bacterium | reverse complement strand
GGTTGTTGATTTAGAAGATTTTGAAAATAACATCACAATTAAACAAACTAAAAAAGAAATTATTAAATATTATCGAGGAAAACCTTTTGTAGTAGTTATTTATGTTAAAAATCAGAAGTGTAAAAATGAAGGTGTCTTATATGAAGTTGAGCGAATGGTTCCATTTAATAAAGAAATTGATTAAAAATAAATGATGTGTATGAGGTCTTATCTTGAGTTGGCTTAATGGGTGATGGCTCAATTAATGCCTCAATAGGTTTGG
>CAZHYX010000153.1:0-5599 GCA_964536675.1 uncultured Flavobacteriaceae bacterium | reverse complement strand
ACTGTAGCATGGACTATAAAAACGCAAACTGAAAGACTCAATATAATTAGTACAATTCAAAGTTTTAATTCAAGTAACACAAACTGTCAGTAATTATGAGAAACTTAATAATTTTTATTCTAATAGTACTTTACACTATAAAATCAGTATCACAAGAAAAACAAAAAGTTGTTTTTATTTTTGATAAGGAAAATAAAGAAATGGAAATTAAAAATATTTATAAAATAAATGGCCTTACTTTTAAATATTTTGATAAAAAAAATACAAAAGAATATTTGAGTTTTAAATCTATAAAATCATTTGTTCTCAAAACAAGTGAATTTAAAAGAAAACTGAAAAACAATAAAGATTCTTTTCCAGAAGTCTATTCTAATTATGATTTTTATATTTTCGAACCAAAAAAAGACAGTTTTGGTTGTCTTTATCAGGTGGAAAAGATTTGGTTAGTTGAGGGTAAGACTCAAAACTAAAGTTTTAAGATTTATTTTTTATGTGACTTAGCATCAATTCATAATAAGCCTAAATTAATAATATCTGTTGCGTTTATACATGAAATGATTCATGCAGAAACATTCAGAAAAATGTTATCCGTAGCTCAACAAGGCGATTTAAATGTTGGGCAATATACAATTGAAAATAGGGTTAATTATATAAACTCTTTAAGAAATAATTTTTTTTTGGTATTTATGATTATTATGTTGAAAGATTGAAACCTGATGGTATTAATGCTGAAACAAGTGCACCTGACAATTATTTAATAACAATAACCTTTAATACTAATAATTTAGATAGACCCGCATTGTCTATAGCAAGAACCTTTATACATGAAATGATACATGCAGAAATTTTTAGAAAATTATTATCTGTAGCACAAGCTCCAAATATTACATTGACACAATCTCAAGTTATTCAACTTAGAAATGATTACCCTGGATTATACGATTATTATATGAGATGGAATTGGAATATCCCTCAAGGGCAATCTCCTAGTAATGCTCAACATGAGGCAATGTCAACTCACTACAGAGGGATTATTGAACAGGCGTTAAGAGACTTTGACAATACTCAATCTGATGCGGTTTATGAGGCTTTGGCTTGGACAGGATTGATGGGAGATGGAACATTTGATAATACAATTTTTTATACTGGAAAACGTGCTGACTGGCGTTTTAAGGGAAAGGAATTTAAAGTTAAAAATTTTGAAGAGTTTATTGAAATGCAACAAAATTTAAATTCTGCTGGTTTATGGCTAAAAGCTGATTCAATCTTGATTGATACTAGGTATATCAATCTTGATTTATTTCGCATTGACCATCTTCCTTTTGGAAAAGGACATTTTGTTTCTGAGACACTTAAGGAAGAAATAGAAAATAGAGGTTTTACGGGAATATCCTTTATTCCTATTGAAGAGTTTCATAAAAAAATAAAAATAATATCATAAAAACTAATTATGCGTTTAGTAATTATTTTCTGTATTACTCTATTAGCTCTTAGTTGTAAATCATCACAAACTAAATCAAATTATAAATCAATTGGGGCAAATAAAATTATTTGTTTTGAAGAGGAAATTTTCTTTTCAAATCGTGATGTCTTTTTTAAAGCTCTTGATTCCGTTGGTGCAAATAAATTAGGTGGAAATCAAAGGTTTCAAATACTAAACTTCATTGCTAGAGAAATTGAGGACCAAAAAAAAGTTAAAATATACCATAGATATCGAGACTCGCTCATAATATCCTACAAAACTCAAGAAGATAAAATGATTGGAGATTATACAGTTATTAGCACAAACAATGGGACTTACTCTATGTTAGCTAAAAAAGACTCATCAACTTTTTATATGAAAAACAAACCTTATTTTTTTATAAAAGAAAGTGGGTTTGAAATAATAGAATACAGAAATATTAAAAAAGAGATAGCGGGTTTTGAATGTTTTAAAGTAGTTGTAAGGGTTTTAGAAAACACACCTAATACAAAAGAGTATATTACCTATAATCTTTTTGTTACCGAAAAAATTTCAAGTCTATATCATCCAACTTTTAATATTAAATCTGTTTTAGAAAAGTATTATCCTCTTGAAATTAATGAATCTAATAGTTCAATAAAAGGAATTGAAACAATATCTAAGATGATTTTTATGAATTAACCTATTGTTATCATGTAAGCTTTCCGATATTTGTTATCCGTTGTACTTATTGTTTGTAATTAGAAATAAAACTCTTCAATATAAGATTCATTATTTAACAGCATATTTTACGTATTTTTGTCAGCTATTAGAATTTATAATTGATGTCTGAAGAAAAAAAATCGCTTAACTTTTTAGAGCAAATAATTGAAGAAGATCTAGATAATGGTTTAGATAAAAACAAACTTCGTTTTCGTTTTCCACCTGAACCAAATGGATACTTACATATTGGTCATGCTTCTTCTATCTGTTTAAATTTCGGATTAGGACTAACTTACAATGCTCCGGTAAATTTACGTTTTGATGATACCAATCCTGCCAAAGAAGAACAAGAATATGTTGATGCTATCAAACATGATATACAATGGTTAGGATTTGAATGGGAAAACGAATTATATTCTTCAGATTATTTTCAACAATTATATGATTGGGCAATTACATTGATTAAAAACGGAAAGGCGTATGTTGATAATCAGTCATCTGAAGAAATTGCCAAACAAAAAGGAACACCAACCGAACCTGGCGTAGATGGTCCAAATAGAAATCGTTCAATTGAAGAAAATTTAGCATTATTCGAGAAAATGAAAAATGGAGAATTTGAAGAAGGCTCACACATTCTCCGTGCTAAAATTGATATGACTTCGCCAAATATGTTAATGCGTGACCCGATTATTTATCGTATTTTAAAAAAATCACATCATAGAACAGGTTCGACATGGAATATCTATCCTATGTATGATTGGACACATGGTGAATCAGATTATATTGAACAAATTTCACATTCTATATGTACCTTAGAATTTAGAAGTCATCGTGAATTATACGATTGGTTTTTAGATCAAGTATATTCCGATAAGGACCTTAGACCAAAACAACGTGAATTTGCACGTCGTAATTTAAGTTATACGGTAATGAGTAAACGTAAATTATTGCAATTGGTTGAAGAAGGACATGTAAATGACTGGGATGATCCTAGAATGCCAACTATTTCTGGTCTTCGCCGAAGAGGATATACTCCTGAATCTATCAAAAAATTTAGTGAAGTTTCAGGAATTTCAAAACGCGATAATATAACTGATGTCGCTTTACTTGAGTTTTGCATTAAAGATGATTTGAATAAAACTGCGCCAAGAGTCATGGCAGTTTTAGATCCTGTAAAAGTGATAATTACTAATTATCCTGATGATAAGGAAGAATTTATCAACGCATCATATAATGATTATGTAGAAGGTTTTGGTAGCAGGAAAGTTCCTTTTTCAAGGGAAATTTATATTGAAAAAGAAGATTTTAGAGAAGAAGCTAATAAAAAATTTTTCCGATTAAAATTAAATGGTGAAGTCCGATTAAAAAACGCATACATCATTAAAGCTACCAATGTTGTAAAAGATAACAGTGGAGAAATAACAGAAATTCATTGTACTTATAGTGAAAAATCTTTAAGCGGAAGTGGTACCGAAGAAAGTAAACGTAAAGTTAAAGGCACATTACATTGGGTTTCAATAAAGCATGCTGTGAAAGCTGAAGTACGATTGTACGATAGATTGTTTACTGATGAAGCACCTGATGCTCATAAGGATAAAGATTTTAAAGAATTTATCAATCTGAATTCGTTGGTTATTAATACAAATGCATTTGTTGAGCCTAGTTTAAAAAAAGCTAAAATTGGTGATAGATTTCAATTTCAACGATTGGGTTATTTTAATGTAGATGATGATAGTAACTCAGAGCAATTAGTATTTAATAGAACGGTTCCTTTACGGGATAGTTGGGCTAAAATTGAGCAAAAAGCTGAAATCAAACAACCAACTGACAATATTATTAATGAAATATTATCTTTAGCAGGCAAATACTTAAAATCTCGTGAAGAAGAAGAACGATTAACATTAGTTGTTCAAGTTAATGAGTTAAGTAAAAAAGTTGAGCCCCAAACTTTATTGAATTTGATAAAAACAGCAGAAAGCAATAAAGAGTATTTAGCATATCTGATGGTTTTTAATAGTCAAAAAGTACAGATGAATTTTTCTAAAAAAGAAAATTTTGAATTAGCAAATAACCTAATAGGAAGTGCCTTGAAAATGAAAAATTCGTATGTTCGTTTTCAGGCAGTTGATTTTGTAGGAAAACATCTTGAATTTAAAGATAATTATATCAACTTGTTAAATACAATGGCGACCAAAGATAAGAATACACATATTATTGAGCGTTTAAAAACGTATTTGTAAATAAAAAACTAACCGCAAAGTTCGCGAAGTTTTCGCGAAGAGAGCAAAAAATATAGAAAATTAAAACAAAAAAACATTGCGAACTTTGCGTAATACTTTTGCGCTCTTTGCGGTCAAATCAATGAAAATAGTAGAACAAATAAAGCTTCCCATTAAAAAAGAAATGGAACTCTTTGAAGGAAAATTCGAAGAGTCTATGGATTCTAAAATTCCGTTGATAAATAGAATTACACATTTTATCGTTCGCCGAAAAGGAAAACAAATGAGACCAATGTTTGTTTTTTTGGTTGCAAAAATGGTTTCTGATGGTAATTTTAGCGAACGTACTTATCGTGGTGCTTCTTTAATTGAACTAATTCATACAGGTTCATTAGTACATGATGATGTGGTAGATGATAGCAATAGACGTAGAGGTTTTTTCTCGTTAAATGCTTTATGGAAAAATAAAATTGCTGTTTTGTTTGGTGATTTTTTATTCTCAAAGAGTTTGTTATTATCTATTGATAATGATGATATTGATTTACTAAAATTGATTTCAATTGCTTTAAAAGAAATGGCAGAAGGTGAGTTGTTACAAATAGAGAAAGCAAGAAAGTTAAATATTACCGAAGATATTTATTTTGAAATTATTCGTCAAAAAACAGCCACTTTAATTGCTGCATGTACAGGTATTGGTGCTGCTTCTGTTGGAGCTAAAAAAGAAGAAATAGATTTAATGCGGCAATTTGGACAATACATAGGCATTGCTTTTCAGATAAAAGATGATCTGTTTGATTATACCGATGCTAAAATTGGCAAACCAACCGGTATTGATATCAAAGAACAAAAAATGACTTTACCTTTAATTCACACCCTTAATAATTGTTCTAAAAAAGATAAAAAGTGGATTATCAACTCTGTTAAAAATCACAATAAAGATAAAAAACGTGTTAAAGAAGTGATTGCTTTTGTGAAAAAAAACGGCGGTATAGAATATACTATTACCAAAATGAAAGAATACCAAACCAAAGCTTTGAATATTTTAAATCCGTATCCTGATTCTGAATATAAAAAATCATTGATCTCTATGGTTAATTATGTGATTGATAGGGAGATATAGGGTGTTTTCTTATTTCAGTATCAATTTATTCACTGGCTAACAAGCAATGTCATTAATAACCCTTCCGTCTTATTCTTCGAATAAGACAACCTCCCC
>CAZHYX010000152.1:7236-7503 GCA_964536675.1 uncultured Flavobacteriaceae bacterium | reverse complement strand
AGTTGTTTTTTGATCATGCCCTAATTGTTGACTCGCTCCATTGATTAAAGTTTTACCAATATCGCTATTTAATAAGTCGAAAATACTTGCCATTTTTTATGTTTTAATTGATTAATAAATGTGTTACAATATACGACATATTGTGGAAGTATAAAGCAATCGTTTACAGATGTTAAAAATTGCATATTTTTTATTTGGACATATTTTTCTATCTTTCAACAAATTTTAAAAATATATTTAATGAAGAAATTAGCATTACATTGGCAA
>CAZHYX010000152.1:0-7196 GCA_964536675.1 uncultured Flavobacteriaceae bacterium | reverse complement strand
GACTACGGTTGACGGAGGCAGAGAACTAGTTCAAGACTGGATAAAACCTTTTGGCAAAATATTCATCAATGTATTAAAAATGATTGCTATACCTCTAATTTTAGCAGCACTTATTAAAGGAGTATCAGACTTAAAAGATATTTCAAAGCTCTCTAAAATGGGAGGTAGAACTATTACTATTTATATATTCACTACGATAATTGCAGTTTCTATAGGTTTATTATTGGTTAATATTATCAAACCAGGTAATTCAATTACCGAAACTACTAGAATAGAAATGGTAGAAAATTATGGCGAAAATACTACCAAGTACAAAGTAGAAGCTAAATCACAAAAAGAAAGTGGACCGTTACAAGCGTTAGAAGATTTAGTACCTCAAAATATTTTTGCCGCAGCAACTAGTAATCGCAATATGTTACAAGTGATATTTTTCGCAGTCTTTTTCGGAATAGGATTGATTTTAATTCCTGAAAAGAAAGGAGAAACAGTTAAAAAATTCTTTGACGGGTTTAACGAAGTAATCTTAAAAATGGTCGATTTAATTATGTTAGCTGCACCTTATGGTGTATTTGCATTGTTAGCTGCACTGGTCGTCGAATCACCAAGTATAGATTTATTCAAGGCCTTGGCATGGTATGCTTTAACGGTTGTATTAGGGTTGATGATCATGATTGTAGTTTATAATTTAATTGTATTTTTATATACAAAAAAGAAACCTTCTTTTTTTATGAAAGGTATATCTCCTGCACAATTATTAGCATTTTCAACAAGCTCTAGTGCAGCTACTTTACCTGTAACCATGGAAAGAGTTACTGAGCACCTAGGTGTAGAAGAAGAAGTATCAAGTTTTGTATTACCTATTGGTGCAACAATTAATATGGACGGAACAAGTTTATACCAAGCAGTAGCAGCAGTCTTTATAGCACAAGCCTTTGGTATGAATTTAGAATTAGGTACACAATTAGGAATTATTGCAACGGCTACATTAGCATCTATTGGTAGTGCAGCAGTACCGGGAGCAGGCATGGTAATGTTAGTTGGTGTTTTGGGTTATGCAGGAATTCCAGAAGCAGGGCTGGCATTAATATTTGCTGTTGATAGACCCTTAGATATGTGTAGAACCATAGTTAATGTTACGGGTGATGCAACTGTTTCTATGGTAGTAGCCAAGTCAGTTGGAAAATTAGGTGAACCAAAAGTAAAAGATTGGGATGATGATTATCCTAAGGAGGAGTAATATTATAGCCTTCAGTTGGCAGTAAAAAAAAATGAATAATCTTAAATTTAAACAAAATAATTAACTTAGTAACTCAATAATGAATAACCAATAACTCAACAGAAAGATGAATATCTGCTTTTTAATGTATCCGTGGGATGAGATTAAATCACCAGAAAATGACACTTCAGTAGCATTGATACATGAGTGTGTTAAAAGAGGACATGGTGTTGCCATTTGTACACCTGCAAATCTAACGATTAGAAATAGTATTACTAATGCATTTTGTACCGTTATTAATAGAATGCAGAAAGTACCTGGTTCAATAAAATCATTTTATAAAAAAGCAACAACAAGAGAAGAAATGTTACCATTAGCCGGTTTTGATGCTATTTTTATGAGAGCTGAACCGCCACTAGATCCTTTAATGCTTAATTTTTTAGATTCAGTGAAAGATGATGTCTTTATTGTCAATTCTTTGCAAGGAATGAGAGTTGCTAATAATAAGCTTTATACTGCTGTTTTTGAAGACCTAGACAATGAGATTATTCCTATAACACATGTCTCTAAAAATAAAGAATATTTAGTACGAATGGTAGAAGAATCGCCTTCTGATAAAATGATTCTAAAACCTTTAAATGGCTTTGGAGGGTCTGGTGTGATTCTCATTGAAAAATCTGCTATGGGAAATATCAATTCATTGCTTGATTTTTATATCAATAAAAGTGATGGTAGTTCAGACTATGTAATTCTTCAGGAATATATAGAAGGAGCAGACAAAGGAGATGTTAGGATTTTATTATTGAACGGAGTTCCTATTGGTGCTATGAAACGTATTCCGGGAGATAAAGACCACCGTTCTAATGTGTCTGCTGGTGGAACTATAGCGAAGCATAAATTAACTACTCAAGAAAAAATAATATGCAAAAAAATAGGACCTAAATTGATAAATGATGGATTGTATTTTGTAGGTATTGATGTTATAGGAGGAAAACTAGTAGAAGTAAATGTGATGAGTCCTGGTGGAATTACATATATAAATAAAGTAAATAAAGTAAAATTACAGGAAAAAGTAATTGACTTTTTAGAAAGTAAAGTATTAGAACAAAGTGCTGCTTTTAGGCGTAAAACAGATCTAAAACGGAGAGTAGAAGAAGCGTAAAATTAAATTAGTATATATCATTCAACCCCAAGGCTTCGGGAGTAGCTTTTGCGGAGTGAAGAATCTCTTAATAATTTATGCATCTGTTAATTGTAATTTATTAGATGAACAATGTTAAAAATTAGTAGCCCGTTAGTTTTTATAGATTGGTTAGCAAAAAATATAGATGTTCCAAATCTGATAATTATAAATGCAACTATAAAAAAGGTTGCAGCTACTAATATTTCTTCAGAATTATCAGAAAACCAACAAATCAAAAACACACGCTTTTTAGATATAAAAAACAATTTTAGCGACCTTACTTCTGAGTATCCAAATACAATGTTATCACCTCAAAAGTTTACTATAGCTGCACAAGAATTAGGTATAAATAATAATAGTGCTATTGTGGTTTATGATGAGTTGGGTATCTATTCGAGTCCGAGAGTTTGGTGGATGTTTAAAGCAATGGGACATCATAATATAGCAGTACTTGATGGAGGTTTACCTGAATGGATAAAAGCAGAATTACCTCTTGAAAAAGCAACAGAATATATAGGTAAAAAAGGTAATTTCATAGCAAAGTATAATCAAGATTATATAAGTGCTTATCACGATGTATATGCAGCAATTAGTAATGATGATATATCAGTATTAGATGCCAGATCAGAAAATCGTTTTAATGGATTAGAAATTGAACCTCGAAAAGGATTAAGATGTGGACATATACCTAATTCTGTAAATTTACCTTATTCAAAACTATTTGATAATGGTAAAATGAAAAGTAAAAATGAGTTAAAAGTTATCTTTACAGAATTGATTGAAGAAGAGCATAGACTCATTTTTTCTTGTGGTTCAGGTATAACCGCTTGTATTTTAGCGTTGGGAGCAGCAATAGCAGGATTTGATAATGAGAAGTCTATTTATGATGGTTCATGGACTGAATGGGGCTCCCGATAGCTATCGGGATCGGGATTAGTGATTTTTGATTGATGAATTACGATTTTAAAATTTGTCTAAATAGATGATTAGTAACAATTGTCCCCTTGAGGGGACTTTAGGGGTGTAAAATTTAACCAATCTAAAATAATTACGCAGCGAAAATGCAAAAATTATCCATAGAAAAAATCATCCAAAAGATTGAAAATCAAGAAATTTTTGAAGCTATAGCTGATGATTATTCTTTTACTATTAAAATTGATAAATATGTACATTATGTTTGCGGAGCAGTACATGACGGTCATCAATTTAAGGCAGAACTTTGGGGTAATTGCTTACATACAGAATATGAACGTTGGTTTGAAGAAGATCCAGCAACCAAACAAATGGTACAATCACACCCGATTGTAATTGCCGGTTGTGACTCTCGTTTTGAATATGATTTGAATAGAGCACCTGTTGAAGCAGTATTTGAAACCGCTTGGGGAAAACAATTGTGGCGTAAACCTTTATCTGATGAAATGAAAAATAAGAGTTTACAAAAGCATCATAACTTTTATAAGGTTACACACGTACTATTAAAAAAATTAGAAGAATTATTTGGTGTATGTGTGGTATATGATATGCATTCATATAATTGGAGACGATGGGATAGGGAAGTACCTACTTGGAATTTAGGCACTTCAAATATTGATACTAATCGTTTTGGAGCTTCTGTTGAACAATGGAGAAGCATGTTAGAAAAAATGAAATTACCTAATGGAATTGTATCAACATCAAAAATCAATGATACTTTTCAAGGGAATGGATATTTTTTAAAATATATAACCCAAAACTTTAAAAATACCTTAGTTTTGGCAACTGAAGCAAAAAAAATATATTGTGATGAGCTCAATCAGATTATGTATCCTGAAGTTGTAAATGCCATTGAAAAAGCATTGCAAACCGATTTAAAAGTACATGCTCAATCTTTTTATAATAAACATACATGCAAGAAGTAGATATGGCCACTAAAGCCTTATTTGAAATAGATACTTATTTAGATGAATTAGTTCAGAAAATAGAACTGTTAAGTTATATCAACCCCACAAACATTGAAGAAGAAAAAAAGCGCTTTTTTGCTTCAAAATGTAAGATTGATCCTGTGTTTACATATCCCAAAATGGATTTTGATAAGTTTAAGTTGCACAGAGAAATGTTTATTTTACCCATTGAACATATTAATGATGAGGTATTAAAAAAACTATATGAAGATATTATTTACTTTTATTCAGGTTTAATACAATGTATTGAAACCGTTAATGAAGGAAAGAAATTTTATTATAATAGTTTACGTTCATTTGGTACACCTACAGAACTAGATGTTGAAAATGCGAAACTGATTTTAAGTTACGATGATGAAGATTCGTCTGAAATTGATATACCCAAACATTCTCCAAAAGAAACTGAACAACTTTTTAGATTGTATTCTAAAAGATATGATTTCACTTATAATATCAAATATTCTGATAAAATGTCAGCTATTGCTATGGTATTGAATAATATTCAAACCTTAGTATTGAATTCAGATCATACTTATACAGATAGTGAAATTGCAATACTTACCAATCATGAAATTGGAGTTCATATGGTAACCACAATGAATGGTTTATTGCATCCGTTAAAAATATTTTCACACGGATTACCTAATAATGTAGAAACTCAAGAGGGATTAGCTGTCTTTGCAGAATATATGTCGGGAAGTTTGACAGTTAAAAGACTTAAAAAATTGGCATATAGAGTTATTGCTGTTGATAGTTTGGCTAAAGGATATTCATTTTCTAAAACATTTAGCTTACTCTACGATACATATAATGTAGATAAAGAAATAGTATTTTATATTACCTTGAGGGTACATAGAGGAGGCGGGTTTACAAAAGACTATTTGTATTTAACAGGATTAAAAAAGGTCTTAGATTATTTTAATACCGGTAAGGACATGAGTATATTACTTACAGGAAAAGCCTCTTTAGAATATGTAGACCAAATTAAATACTTAATTGAAAATAAATATGCAATTACTCCTAAACATTTAACGGACTCTTTTTCGGAAAATAACAATACAAATAAGACGATTGATACTATTTTAAATGGGTTGAAGTAGGAGAAAATTAAAGAGCTTGTTTTTTTTATCGTTTAGTATAAGAATATAACGGATTTAAAGACACTTACTTTTCAATTTATTACTAAATTTTGTACAAAGATATTTACTTTGATTTTATCACTAAAACCGCTATTATTTCTACACTATCTAATGGTTGGTGCATTTCATTAATAACAAAACCATGATAATAATCTGTAGTTTTACAACCTGTTGCTATAAAAATAAGTAAATAAATAATACACTTTTCATTTTAATTTAGTTAACCATATTAAACTTAATACATCTTTTTTACTTGCAACTCGCCTTTCATAGAAATCAGAAGGATAGAAACCTTTATAGTATTTCATTAAATCAATTTCTCCAGTTTAGGGATAGAGCGTATTTGGTAAATAATTTTGTAGTAATGTAGAACTATTTTTATGTTTTTTAGAATACATCTGTCCGCCATAAGCTAACAATATTTCATGACCTATTTCATGTGCTGATGTTTCTATAAACTTTGGATTTACTTTGATGGTAGGATTCTATTCCCAAATATTATTGTACACAGTATAACCAACAATATAAAACAACTTCCTAGAAGCTTCCCAGTTATGCGAACGTGTAAAATTGGTTTCTTTACTATTGGTAAAATAAATAATCTTTGGTGCTTTCATTCCTTTTTTATATTGGGGTTTAAAAAAATTTTCCCTAATATGATAGTGTCTATCACTCTATTATTTTTGTTATGTGATTTCAAATCTATTGTATCGTTAATATATCCTTGTGCTTGAAAAACTAATTTATAAGAAATATTTTTACGGGTTTTAAAATATGTGTCATAATCTTTAGTAATCATACTATTGGTTACAAAAAAACCATCCTCATTCGTTTTAATTGGTGTAAAAAAATTAATAGATAATGAGTCTGTAAATACTAATACGCCTTTAATAGGAGTATCTGTTTTTTTACTATAAACATTACCTTGAAAACTATCTATTAAAACATATTTAGAATTGCAAGAAATTAAAGCTATCGAACATAATATATATATATACTTTTTCATTATTTCAAATTCATTTTTGTTAACCATATAATTCCTAAAGCATCTTTCATTGATACTACTGTCCTTTGTATGTCATAATATTGGTCATAGTATTTCATCAAATCTATTTCACCCTCTTGGGGTAGGGGTATGTTTTTATCTTTTTGTGTAATTATGGTAGAGCTACCTTTATGACTTTTAGAATATTTATGTCCACCATAAGCTAGTAAAATCTCATGACCAATTTCATGGGCTGAAGTCATTTTATAATCGTCATCATCATCATTCACATAATACCACCCTTGGTTTTTGAATAGATCTTTATTCTGACTTAATGAGTTCCAATCATTATAAAATAAAAATCCTACATTAAAATATAAAATTCTTGAAAGTTCCCAATTCCTTGATCTTCCAGATTCTTCATTGGTAACAAAAATAATCTTTGGAGCTTTCATACCGTTTTTGTCTTGTACTGCATTTACAATTACTTCATAGTTTGTGCCATCAGCTAATGTTCCTTCTGTATTTGAGAATCTTCTGCTCCAATATCTATTGATACCCTCCAATGCCATATCTCTCAACTCTTCAAAACTTTTAGTTCGGTTTTTTATAGGTTCTCCATGTTTTTTAATTAATTCTTCAGGTATCTTATCCCAAGGGCAAATTTTTCTTTCTGAAGCATAACTTCCACTTCCAACGATATGGCAATCTTTTTCGGTACCTTTTTCTCCTC
>CAZHYX010000151.1:0-7517 GCA_964536675.1 uncultured Flavobacteriaceae bacterium | reverse complement strand
ACCTTCAAATACCTTGGTATTAGATAAATTAAATCCAAAAAATTTAGGAAGTCTCATTGCTATGTATGAACATAAAACCTTTGTACAAGGCTATATTTGGAACATCTTTAGTTTTGACCAATTTGGTGTAGAATTAGGGAAAGAATTAGCTAAGAAATTTCTACAATAAAAAAAATTGACTTAAACCCTTTTAGAGTTTAAAACCCTGAAAGGGTTTAAAATAGAATGCTATAAATTATTCACTTTATCAACCTATCCTAACTGTTTGTTAATAAGTTGACGGCTGAAAAATTATATCAGTTAAATAATTTTATTTATATTCGTAAACAAGGTAAAAGTTAATGTTTTCTTAAAGTTATTAATTCATTATAAATACTTACTTTTGCCTCGCAATTTATAAACTAATTCAATTTACAATGAAAAAAATTACTAAATTATTAATGGCATTGATGTGTTTTATAATGACATCTGCCATGTATGGACAAGGGAGTACAACCTCAGCAATGAACGGTAAAGTTATTGATAATAACGGTGCCCCACTGCCTAGTGCCAATGTTGTTGTTGTACATACGCCTTCTGGGACTAGATATGGTTCAGCCACAGATTTTGATGGCCTATTCAGAGTCTCAAATATGAGAGTTGGAGGACCATATACTATCACAATTTCTTATGTAGGTTTTAATGACTACATTAAGGGTAATATTTCTCTTCAATTAGGACAAACATTTAGAGTGAATGCTATTATGGTAGAAACCTCTAATGCGTTAGAAGAAGTTGTAATTACTGCACAAAGCAATAGTCTTTTTGATGGTAATAGGACAGGCTCTGAAACAACGATTACTTCAAAACAAATTCAAAATTTACCTTCTGCATCTCGTTCAATTGCAGATTTTGTTAGAGTAAGCCCACATGCATCTATAACAGAAGGGAATGATGGTTTTTCAATTTCTTTAGCGGGTAACAATAATAGATTTAATGCAATTTACTTAGACGGAGCTATTAGTAATGATGTTTTTGGTTTAGCAGGTTCGGGTACAAATGGTGGTCAAACAGGAGTTTCACCATTTTCAATAGATGCTATTGAACAATTTCAGGTTCAAGTAGCACCTTTTGATGTTAAGATAGGAGGTTTTAGCGGTGGTGCTATAAATCTTATTACAAGATCTGGAACCAATGAATTTGAAGGGTCAGCATTTTATTTTACAAGAAATGAAGGTTTTGCAGGTAAAACACCTGTTGATTTAGTGCCAGCTGGAGAAAGTAGAGAAAAGTTAAACAATTTTGATGCTAAAACATTTGGGCTAAGAATTGGTGGGCCAATAATAAAAGACAAAGCATTTTTCTTTCTTTTATATGAAAGACAAGATGATATAACTCCACAACCTTTTAATGTAGGAAATTATATTGGTGATGCTGCACTTATACCTGACCCAACTAATCCAGGAGGATTTATTAGTGACGCTATAACTGGTGCTGCAAATTTAGAGCAATTAAGACAATTTGTTATCTCAAATTATAATTATGATCCAGGAGTTTATGATCAAAACGATTTTACTCTAGAAAGTGATAGGATTACTGCAAAGTTCGATTTTAACTTCGGTGATGACCATAAATTATCATTAAGGCATAATTATACAAAAGCAGTTAATTTAGAATCTAGAAATTCTAATAGAGGTTTTATAGGCTTTTTAAATGGTTCGGAATTTTTCACTTCTATAGTAAACACATCTTCACTAGAGTTTAATTCAAGTTTTGGATCTAAGTTTGCCAATAGTTTGATTTTAGGATATACAAGTGTAAGAGATGATAGAGACCCTTCTGGCAATCCATTTCCTACGGTTGTAATTAGAGATGGTTCTGGAGGCATTCAATTGGGTGCTGAGCCGTTTTCAACTTCAAACTTATTAAACACTGATGTATTTACCTTAACTAATAATTTTGAAATATATAAAGGAAAGCATACAATAACACTAGGTACACATAATGAATGGTCTACAGTTAAAAATTTATTTTTTGCATTTAACTACGGTCAATATCAATATGATAATTTACAAGATTTCTATGATGGAAATATTGATAGATACCTTAGAGGGTATTCATTAGTTAGTGATGGTGCCGGAGATACTTCTTCAGGGTCTGCAGATTTTAAAGTATTTCAAGCAGGTGCTTATATACAGGACGAAGTACAAGTTAATGATAATTTTAAGTTAACAGTAGGGTTACGTTTTGATATGCCTTTTTGGAGTGATGGAGCGATAAATGATGATTTTAATACTAGAGCTATCCCTTTGTTAGAGGCTGAAGGCAAAGATTTACAAGGAGCAACAGTAGGTAGAGGGCCATCAAATACATTACATATTGCCCCAAGAGTTGGATTCAATTGGAATGTGAAAGGAGAAAGCAAAACACAAATAAGAGGTGGTTTCGGAATTTTTACTTCTAGATTGCCTTTAGTTTGGCCAGGAGGAACCTATAATAATAATGGTGTAACTGGTGGTTTCTTGTTTCAAGATGTAGATTTCGGTAATACTATTGAACCTTTTAATCCTGACGTTAATAGTCAGCCTGTAGGTGCTCAACCAGGTACAGGAGAAACAGGTGGTAATATAGATTTATTTGCTTCTGACTTTAAATTACCGCAAGTATTAAAAGTTAATATAGTATTTGATCAAAAATTACCATGGGCTGGCTTAACATTTTCTGGAGATATGTTATATCAAAAAACGCTGTATAATATCTTTTATGAAAATTTAAACTTAAAAGGACCCGTTGGTAACTTAACAGGAACAGGAGATAATAGACCAACTTATAATAGAGGAGATTTAATAGATGGTACTTATGAAAGAATAATTTTAGCAACCAATACAACTCAAGGTGAAACGTGGAATCTTGTTGGTACACTATCAAAATCATTTCAAAAAGGTTTCCAGGGAAGCATTTCTTATTCTTACGGTGATGCATATGCTATATTTGATGGAACTTCTTCTCAAAACAGCTCACAATGGAGAGGAATTCAAAATGTAAATGGTAAAAATGCCCCTTTACCTGTGACAAGATCTGATTTTTCTGCGGGTAGTAGAATAATTTCTAACGTGACTTATGAAAAAAAATGGTCAAAAAATTTAAAATCAAGTTTTGGTATAGTGTATTCTGGTACTCAAGGAACACCTTATTCATATACTTATGGAGGAAGAGCTAGTAGATTACAAAATGATGACTCTCGAGACTTTACAACATTAATCTATGTTCCTACAAGTGCTTCTGATATTCGTTTGACAACAGGTAATTGGGATGAATTAGATGCTTTTATCTCTAGTAATGAATATTTAAACTCAAGAAGAGGTGGTTATGTTGATAGAAATGCTGTAAGGGGACCTTGGAGTCATATTGTAGATTTTAAATTTTTACAAGATTTTACAATTAATAAAAATACCTTACAATTTAGTTTTGATATCTATAACCTCACAAACTTAATTAATGAAGATTGGGGTAAATTAAACTTTAGACCAAGAAATTCACAATTTTTAAATTTTGAAGGATTTGAAGCAAATGGTACAACACCAACATTTAGTTTTGATGAAAATAATGCTGCTAATCTTGATAGAGTTGATGATTCAGGAATATTAAGCTCTAGATGGCAAATGCAAATTGGGATAAGATATATATTTAACTAAGAATAAACTCAACAATCAAAAAAACCCGCAATTCGCGGGTTTTTTTATACTCAAAATTTAGCTAAATTTGCTCAAACAAAACTTATTCATCATGATGAAACTTATACACTCTTATTGGGCTTATTTAGTAGTTGTATTGTTAATTATTGCAGTTATAAATGCGGTAATCGGCCTAACTCAAAAGAAGAAATTTACTGCTAAAGATTTAAGAATTTCATTATTTACCTTAATTGTAATGCACATACAATTATTAATTGGCTTGGGCTGGTATTTTATGTCACCTCCTTATAAGTTACTAAAAGCAAACGGAATGGGAGAAACAATGAAAGATAGTGCATTGCGACTATTAGCAGTAGAACATCCTTTAATGATGATATTAGGTATCGTTTTTATCACTATTGGTTGGTCTAAACATAAAAAACAAACTACGGATAAAGGTAAATTTAAAACCATAACAATATTTTATGGATTGGCATTATTATTTGTATTGAGTAGAATTCCTTGGAATCAGTGGTTTTAATTGATTTAAGAACAACGATTAGTGATTTTTGAGGTTTGATTTTATTCTACAATCATCACTCGTTAATCATCATTCGTTAATTTTTTCATTTAAGAACAACGATTAGTGATTTTTGAGGTTTGATTTTATTCTACAATCATCACTCGTTAATCATCATTCGTTAATTTTTTCATTTAAGAACAACGATTAGTGATTTTTGAGGTTTGATTTTATTCTACAATCATCATTCGTTAATCATCATTCATTAATTTTTTCATTTAAGAACAACAATTTTTGAAATTTTTATACTAGCGACAAAAATTAAGATCAATCTTTTAAATAATTGGTTTTCATAAATCATTATATTTTTCGAATCTCACATTTTCTTAGGTTTCTGTAAACATATAAACTCTACAGTCGTTAATCACCAATCTTTATTCGTTAATTTCTTTCACTTTTTTTGATTTGAGAATAGAGATTAACGATTTTTGAATTTAGAATTATTGTCTTTTGAAGTTTTTACGCTAGCAACAAATATTGAAATCAATTGATTGTTTTCATCCAATGCTTTTTCTAAGTTTTCTTGATTTCCAGAATAAAGATTTGCTCTATTAATAATTTTTAAGCAATTAAAACTTTCTCTCAATTCTTTAAGACAAATACTCATTTTATGAACAAAATCTTTATGAGACTCTGCACTTCTTGCCTCTCCATAATTTAATGCAGGTGACCCAGAAGACCGAATTAGCTGATTACCGTAGTAATTAGCTGCATAATTAGTTTTGAGATTATTACAAATACTAATAATAAGAACTGAAAAATCAATTATTCTATCTTCTAAATCATTCTATTTTAAGTTCTACAATTGTCAATCATTAACCCGCCTGCCGGCGGGCAGGTCGTTATTCGTTAATTTTTTTACTAAAAATGATTAATAGATTATTCAAAATTAATACAATATTGTATATTAGACTTGTCATTTTATCAAAAAAGAGACATTTACATCAAAAACTAATTTTGAAACTAATTTTACCTTATATTTTATCTACAATTTACTATCTATTTTTTCATTTCGGATTACTTTTTTTTCATGGCTTACAATGGTTAGCATATAACTTAGGAGGTTATAAAATTCATAAGTGGGTTGTAGATATGATGAATGGTTATTTAATGGCTTGTTTATATATTTTAGGTACTCGTATTACGCTTATAAATAAACATCCATTCCCTGAAAATGTACCATTAATAATAGTGTCAAATCATCAAGGCTTGTATGATATTTCACCTATTTCTTGGTTTTTTCGGAAGCTTCATCCAAAATTTGTTTCTAAAAAGGAGTTGGGTAAAGGAATTCCCAGTGTTTCATATAATCTAAGACATGGAGGCTCGGTATTAATTGACAGAAATGATGCTAAGCAATCTATAACCGCCATTATAAATTTTGGCAAGTATATTGAAAAGAATAACTATACTGCCGTTATTTTTCCGGAAGGGACACGTAGCAAAACGGGTAAACCAAAACAGTTTTCATCAGCAGGTTTAAAAGTGCTGACTAAATTTGCACCTTCATCATATATTGTACCCATGACCATTAATAATTGTTGGAAGTTAGCACAAAAAGGCAAGTTTCCTCTTGCAATTGGACAACATATAACTTTTAAAATTCATAAACCAATTAAAGTAACATCGTTAAAGTTTCAAGATTTATTTGAAAAAGTTGAAAAGACCATTAAAAATTCAATAGCTTCGTAAACTTATTAATACATAATAATATGTCATTAAATAATATCAGATTAGAGGTTATGCAAACGCTCGAAAAAAGCATTGATACCTTTGTTTCTAAATTTTTAATAGCCCCAGAAAAAATTTGGCAACCAACAGATTTTTTGCCTAATTCTCAAAGTGATAATTTTATAAATGAGGTTGAAGAGATAAGAGAAATATCAAAAGAATTAGATGATGATTTTTGGGTAGTTTTAGTGGGGGATACCATTACTGAAGAGGCTTTACCAACTTATGAATCATGGTTACTTGATCTTGAAGGTGTTTCGCAACACAACAATGAAGGAGGTGATAATGGTTGGGCTAAATGGATACGAGCATGGACAAGTGAAGAGAACAGACACGGCGATGTGTTAAATAAATACTTATACTTATCGGGTAGAGTAAATATGCGTGAAGTTGAAATTACAACACAGTATTTAATTGCTGACGGATTTGACATTGGTACAGCTCGTGATCCTTATAAAAATTTTGTATATACCAGTTTTCAAGAACTGGCAACTTATATTTCACATAATAATGTTGCAAAAATTGCCAGAGAAAAAGGGCATAAATTATTGGCAAAAATGTCTAAAATTATTGCTGGGGATGAAATGCGTCATCATTTAGCTTACGTTGAATTTGTAAAACAAATATTTAACTATGATCCAAGTGAAATGATGTTGGCTTTTCAACAGATGATGAAGCATAAAATTGTAATGCCTGCATTGCATTTAAGACATTCTTACGAGGCTAAAGGATCATTATTTGATCAATTTTCGGTTGTTGCACAACGAGCGGGTGTTTATACCGGTTTTGACTACGTAAATATCATAGAAAAATTAAATAGTGCCTGGCAGATAGATAGCATAACAGGTTTAACCGATGAAGCTGAAAAGGCCAGAGATTATTTGATGAAATTACCTCAGCGCATGTATCGTATTACAGAACGTATCGTTATACCAGATACCAAATTTGAATTTAAATGGATGAATCCGATAAGTTAAGTTTTTATTTTTGCCCTATTATGAGCTGAAAGTAAAATCATCCTTATCATCTAAAAAACGAAATTTATCACGAGTTTTTTGTAAGTCACCTTTATTCAAAATAATTATTTCAGTAATTATTTCATTGGGTTTTATATTAGAAATCTCTTCACCTAAACTGTTATAAGTTGCCGAATTACCTGAATATTCATAACCATTTATATCTAAACCTACTCTATTGACGCCAATACAATAGCTCATATTTTCTATGGCACGAGCTTTTAATAAAGCATTCCAAGCGCTAATTCTAGGTTTTGGCCAATTAGCTACATAGAGAAGTAAATCATAATTTTCAGTATTTCTTGACCATACAGGAAAACGAAGATCATAACATATTAACGGGCAAATTTTCCATCCTCTATAATCAACAATCAGTTTTTTATTTCCTGCTGTATATACTTTATCTTCGCCAGCTAAAGTAAAAGTATGCCGTTTATTATAAGTTTGAATTTCTCTATTAGGGAAAACAAAAACTAAACGATTAAAGTAATTACCGTTTTCCTTAATAATTAAACTTCCGGTAATGGCGGTATTTTT
>CAZHYX010000150.1:0-7621 GCA_964536675.1 uncultured Flavobacteriaceae bacterium | reverse complement strand
ATTTAATGTTGAATTTATGACTGAAATTTATCAAAATCAACCCATATCTTCACCCGGAATTTGGAACAGAATGGAGTACAGACCTCTTGAAGGATTTACCTATGCAATTACACCTTTTAATTTTACATCTATTGCTGCAAATTTATGTGCTGCACCCGTAATGATGGGTAATGTATGTATATGGAAACCGTCTGATAGCCAAGTATATTCTGCACAAGTTATTGTCGATTTGTTTAAAGAAGCAGGTGTGCCAGATGGCGTTATAAATGTAGTTTATGGTGACCCTGTAATGATTAGTGATACTATTTTAAATCATCCTGATTTTTCTGGCTTACATTTTACAGGCTCTACAAATGTCTTTAAATTACTTTGGAAACAAATTGGTGAAAACATAAACAAATACAAAACATATCCTCGTATTGTTGGAGAAACAGGTGGTAAAGATTTTATTTGGGCTCACGCTTCCGCGGATGCCTTTCAAGTTGCTACAGCAATTACTAGAGGTGCATTTGAATATCAAGGTCAAAAATGTTCAGCGGCTTCAAGAGCCTATATTCCTAAAAGTTTATGGAATAAGGTTAAAAAACATGTAATTGAACAGGTAAAATCTATAAAAGTAGGGAGCCCAGATGATACTTCAAACTTTGTAAATGCCGTAATACACGAAGATTCTTTTGATAAAATTTCAAGCTATATAGATCAAGCTAAAACCGATAAAGATGCCGAAATAATTGTAGGTGGCGGACATGATAAATCAAAAGGTTATTTTATAGAACCTACTGTTATTTTAGCAAAAGATGCAAAGTACACAACTATGTGTACAGAGTTGTTTGGACCTGTAATTACCATTTATGTGTATGAAGATATCGACTGGAAAGAATCATTAATAACAGTTGATAACACATCTGAATATGCTTTAACCGGAGCGATTTTTAGTGGAGATCGTTATATTATAGACTATGCAACAAATGCACTAGAAAATGCTGCTGGTAATTTCTATATCAATGATAAACCAACAGGAGCAGTTGTTGGACAACAACCATTTGGTGGCGCCAGAGGTTCAGGTACTAATGACAAAGCGGGTTCAGTTTGGAATTTACTACGTTGGGTTTCTAACCGTACTATTAAAGAAACATTTGTTCCGCCAACTGATTATAAATATCCGTTTTTGGAACAGTAAACAATGGAAATAAAATTCAGGAAAGCAACAAGACATGATGTTCCGTTTATTGTTGAAATGATTTCGAACGATAAACTAGGAAGTTTGCGTGAAGACTATAAAAAACCTTTACCTGAAAAGTATTATCAAGCTTTTGTCAATATTGATAAAGACCCTAATCAAGAATTGATTGTTATTGAGGATGAACACAATAAAATTATCGGAACATTACAATTGAGTTTTATTCAATATCTAACTTATCAAGGAGGCATAAGAGCTCAAATAGAAGCTGTTAGAATTAGAGAGGATCTAAGAGGAAAAGGACTTGGTGAAAAATTATTTTATTGGGCAATTAATAGAGCTAAAGAAAGAGGTGCTCATTTATTGCAATTAACAACAGATAAAAAAAGACCTGAAGCTATTAAATTTTATGAGAAATTAGGATTTATTGCTTCACATGAAGGAATGAAATTGCATTTCAACAAATAATATTGATTGACAACAAAAATACAAACCTTACTTACATAAAATTAGTATGGTTTTATAAAAAAGATTATCTGAAAAGTAATTTCTTAGTCTGAGTTTGAGTCTTTCGGCTGTCGCTCAAGACAGGCTAAAGTCGAAAACTTTAAATTCTTAAAAATAAGAACCTTTTGACTGTTCTCAAGGAGACATCTTAGTTAAATATTTATTTTTCAGACAACTTCTTTTTTTAGTATATTTGGAAGTATCTAAGCCTCATAACTATGACCAAATACCTATTTTTTAGCCTTTCAATACTCTTATTTTTATCCTGTAACAAAAAACAAATCTATAATGATGCCTTAATTATCAAAGGCGGAACTATTATTGATGTTAGCCAAAACGGAACAGCAACTAACGATCTTACTGATAAAGCTATCATTATAAAAGCTGATACCATTTTTGCTATTGTTGATGCTTTAACACTTTCCGAAAAACAACAAAATATCATTGATGCCTCAGGTAAATATATCATTCCGGGTTTAACTGATGGTTTTGCAGTAATCAACAATCAAAATTATGCCAATGCTTTTTTATATTTGGGTGTAACCGATGTTATTGGTGTTGAAAGTTTTCGTAGAGGGAAATTTTATCATGATGCTAATCCATCACCTAATATTCACATGTTACACGAAGTTGGCGATGTACGCCTTACCGACCAACAAATATTAGACACTATTCGTAAACATCATACTAACGGTGCTGAGATATTATTAATGATGTATAAACTGACCCCTAGTCAAGTTGAACTAGCACATAATGAAGCTAAAAAATTAGGAATGGGTACTATCGGCGAATTAGGATTTACATCCTATAAAGAAGGAATGGATCTAGGTGTGGATGCTTTTGTACATACAACACGTTACTCCTTAGACGTAGCACCAGATTCGATGGCTGTAAAAGTAGCTGAAGAGCCTTTTAGTAATGATTTAGGAAGTCCAAAATGGCGTTATTATCAGTATTTGACCAACCTTAAGGCTGATGATGAAGCTTTACAAGATCATGCTGTAAATTTAGGAAAGTCTGATTCTTACATCATGCCTACTTTTGCCTTATTGTATTTAGATATGCCTTTTAGTAAAAACCCGTGGAAAGAAAAAGTAGCTACTATTATTGATATCAATGATGTAAATCGTCCTGCCGATAAAATTACAGGAAAGCATACATATCCACCTGAAGAATTAGCAGCTTATCAAAAATTAGGTTTACAAGAATTGATGATTGAAAAGACCTATTTTGAAAACGGAGCTAAATATCTTTCCGGAAGCGCCACAGATGTTTGGGGTTCTATGCCTGGTATATCATTACATCAGGAGCTAGAAGTACTTTCGCGGATTGGTTTAAGCAACAGACAAGTAATAGCTACATCAACCTCAAATTTTAATGATGCCTTTGGTTTAAATTTTGGTAAGATTGAAACAGGATTTAAAGCTAATATTCTGATTTTGGAGAACAATCCTTTAGACGATATTGAAAATTTAAAAGATGATAAAATAGTTATCCTTAACGGGAAGAAAGTTGATTTGGAAGCTTTGCTTCAAAAATAATACGTTTGTCATTACCTGCGGAGGCAGTTCCGAAATTTTAGGATAGACTGAACTTTCTATGGATTCCTGCCTGCAGGAATGACAAAAAAATAAAAACCATGAACAAAAAAAACATCCTCATATTTATCTTTTTATCAATTTTTAGTTACGGATTTTCCCAAAACGGGAACATCATAGACAGAGAAGAACTACAATGGCAAAAAGATGACACTTTTCAAAGGCTTTTTGACAACGGAAAGTTAAAAACAAAATACAATTACCTAAATACAGTAACCATTGAAAAGATTACTTATTTAAGTGACGGATTAAAAGTAAAAGGCTATTTAGTAACTCCAAAGCAAAAAGGGAATTACCCATGTATTATTTATAATCGTGGTGGTAATAAAGAATTCGGCAAATTAACACCCAAAAAAGCTGTATTTATTTTAGCTAAAGTTGCCAGTTGGGGTTATACGGTTGCTGCCAGTCAATATAGAGGTAATGATGGTGGCGAAGGCAAAGAAGAATTTGGAGGTGCTGATGTAAACGATGTATTGAATTTAATTCCGCTTTTCAAAAATGTGCAACATACTGACACAACCAAAATGGGAATTTACGGTTGGTCACGCGGTGGTATGATGACCTATTTAGCCTTAACTAAAACCACTAAATTTAAAGCTGCTGTTGTTGGCGCAGGACTTAGTGATTTACAAAATTGGATTCATACACGTAAAGATACTATTGAATCTGTTTATTATAAGAACATCCCTAATTACGCGCAAAATAAATCAAAAGCTATAAAAGAACGTTCTGCTATTCAACAAGTAGAAAACATTTCAAAGACCACACCTATTTTAATACTACATGGCACTGCCGATTGGCGTGTAGTGCCTGAAATGGCATTAGATTTGTCAAAAGCATTTATTGAACATAAAATTCCACATAGATTAGTACTTTTTGAAGGCGGTAATCATGGTTTGAGTGAGTTTAAAGTTGAAGTTGATACGCTAGTAAAGCAATGGTTTGATGACTATTTAAAAAATAATAAACCTTTACCTAATTTAGAACCTCATGGAAGGTGATTTATCATTTGATTTTCCGATAAAAAACAAACGTGTTAAGTTTTCGGTAGCACAGTACTTTTAATCATATTTTCTTTGTACCATAATTTTAATACAAAATATTATGGATAAATTCAAAACTTTTAAAAATTTACATAGTCTAGAATCATCATTACTTTTGGGTAATGTATGGAATGCACAAAGTGCTTTATTATTTCAAAAATTAGGTTTCAAAGCAATTGGAACGTCAAGCGCCGCAATTGCAACTTCATTAGGTTATGAAGATGGTGAAAAAATGCCATTTGAAGACTTATTAAGAATTGTAAAAAATATTCAATCAAAAATTGATATACCTTTAACTGTAGATATCGAAGGTGGATATAGTAGAGATATTAAAGAATTAATTAACAATATTGTTGCTCTTAATAGTTTGGGTGTGGTAGGAATAAATATTGAAGATTCTATAACCAATTCTGAAAGAGGAATAATTAATGCTCACGAGTTTGGAGAAACTATTAAAAAGATAAAATCATACCTATCTAAAAATAATATTGATATTTTTCTAAATGTTCGTACAGATTTTTATATTATGGGCTTGGAAAATCCATTTGAGGAAACACTCAAAAGAATAAAAATATATGAAGAAAACGGCGCAGACGGAATCTTTGTACCTTGTATTGTACAAGAAAATGAAATTTTAAAAATTGTGGAATCAATTACTCTACCTGTCAATGTAATGTGTATGCCTAATTTACCAAATTTTAAGAAATTAGAAAAATTAGGTGTAAAAAGAATTAGCGTTGGACCATTTTTATACAATGATATGATAGGTAAATTAGAAAAATCAATAACTGAAATTATTGAAGATCAATCTTTTAATTCAATTTTTGCTTAGTTTATGACCCGAGCAAAGCGAACAGATGAACACCTATAGAAAATATAAGATGGTGAATAATCATAAAATGTCATTTGAAGATAAATATAGTGTGGTTGGCACAAGAAATACTAAATATGACGGTACATTTTTTACCGCAGTAAAAACAACAGGTATTTTTTGTCACCCTTCTTGTAGAGCAAGAGTTCCTAAAGCCGAAAATGTAACATTTTATGATACATTTGAAGAAGCCTTACAAAATGGATTTCGCCCGTGTAAGGTTTGTAAACCAGTGGAAAAAATTGGTGAGACTCCTTCATATATAAAAAAAATAATAGCAGAGTTACAACAAAATCCTCACAAAAAAATTAGTGATGAACAATTAAAACGAAAAGGAATTGAACCACATACAATTAGAAGGTGGTTTAAAAAAAATTACAATATTACCTTCCATTCTTTTCAAAGAATGTTACGTATTAATTACGCTTTTACAAATATTAAAAACGGTAATTCAATTACACATGCTGCATTTGAAAGTGGTTATGAATCTTTGAGTGGTTTTAATGAAAGCTATCGTTCTTTATTTGGAGAATCAGCAAGCAAATCAAAAAATAAAAATGTTATTAATATCTTACGTTTTAGTTCACCTATTGGTAGTATTGTTGCTTGTGCAACAGAAAAAGGATTGTGTTTTTTAGGATTTATCGGTCAAAAAAGGATAGAAAAACAATTTTCTGAAATTCAAAAACAATTTAATGCTGTTATACTTCCCGGAAAAAATATACATCTAACTAAAGTACGAAAAGAAATAAATGAATATTTTGATGGAAATAGAAAAACATTTTCAGTTTCATTAGATATTATTGGTACTGATTTTAGAAAAAAGGTATGGAACGAATTATTAAATATCCCTTACGGTAAAACCGTTAGTTATAAAGAGCAAGCAATTGCAATAAACAATTTAAATGCGGTTCGTGCAGTAGCATCTGCCAATGGAGCAAATAAAATTAGTATTATTATTCCTTGTCATAGAGTAATTGGTTCTAACGGAAGCCTTACCGGTTATGCAGGTGGTTTACACAAAAAAAGTTGGTTGCTTAACTTTGAAAAGAACAATTCTAATCAACCTATTCAAAAAGTAATTGAATATGAACGAATTAAAGAAAATTAGTATCTTCATTCAACCTAGATTATATATATATACGAAACCAATTCTACTTTCTGTATTTCAACGGCAAATGCACCACCTTTTTGGTTTCAAAAAAATCTTCTGTAAAAAAATCAGATAAGTTATAGATGCTTGCTTTCGGAAAATTAGTTAATTCTTCCGTTAAATCACCACCTTTTAGATAGAGAATACCGTTTTTGAGTTCATGGTTTTGTTTTTTAGCTACTTTTTTACGTGTCCATTTTACAAAATCATCCATATTTGTAACTGCGCGACTTACAATAAAATCAAACTCTCCTTTTACATTTTCAGCTCTAATATGTTCAGCTTTTACATTTTTTAATTCCAAGGCATTGGCAACCTCTTGCACAACTTTTATCTTTTTACCTATAGAATCGACTAAATAAAATTCTGTTTCAGGAAATAGTATGGCTAATGGTATTCCAGGAAATCCACCACCAGTGCCTACATCTAAAATACGAGAATCAGGTTTAAATGATTGTACTTTGGCAATGCCTAACGAGTGCAACACATGTCGCAGATACAATTCGTCAATATCTTTACGAGAAATTACATTTATTTGGGCATTCCATTCTACGTACAATGAACTTAATTGATTAAGTTGATACAATTGAACATCATTTAAATCGTTAAAATATGTAATAATTCGTTTCAAGTGTTCATATTTATTGTTTTTAACGGTTCCCGAAGTTTCGGGACTGTTCGCTAATAATCTTTTCCTTTGATGACAAAAATTTTAACTTGCTCGTTTCATAAATTGGAAGCAAAACTAAGCTATATTGTTAAAAATTTAATAATTCAACTTAATAATTATCTTATAAAATAAAAAAGTGTAATTTTGCTATTCATATTTAATCTAAATAATTATGATAAGTACTTCTATTAAGTTTTCAAGAATAGATTCTACTAAGTTTTTTAGAACTTTAAATAAGCGTGTTAATACTTATTTTAAAGATAAGAACATTAAAAAAACTGGAAACTGGAAACTGTATTTAAAAACATTTGTAATGTTTGCTTTATTTATTACACCATTGGTTTTAATTTACACATTAAATCTGCCAGGTTGGGTTCAAGCATTATTTATGGTCATTATTGGTGTTGGAATGGCTGGTGTTGGAATGAATGTAATGCACGATGCAAATCACGGTTCGTTTTCAAGTAAAAAATGGGTTAATAAATTATTTGGAAGCAGTATTTATATACTTGCCGGAAATGATTATAACTGGAAAGTACAACACAATGTTTTACATCATACCTATACTAATATTCAAGGTCATGATGAAGATATTG
>CAZHYX010000149.1:0-7687 GCA_964536675.1 uncultured Flavobacteriaceae bacterium | reverse complement strand
TATTTCTACAGATATTGTAGGTGGTACATCTAAAAATATTGAAAACCCAAAGGGTTATTCTCAAATTAAAAATGCCATTAGCCAAATTAAAAACCAGCGTGGTATTATTGCTGCTAATATTGTATTTAATTTCAGAGAAATTCATTCTACTGAAGAATTAGGCTTTACCTTATCAGGTTAGTATTCGAATAGATTTGCTGGTATTTCGGGTTCCTTAAATATGAAATATGGCTCAAAAAAAGAAGATCATTATTATATGGTTGACTTTACTCAAAAAATGTTTACTGTTGATGTAGACCCATTAAACCCTGCTTTAATATTTAAAGATTTAAGGGTGTTAAATACTGAACACCTTTATGTATCAAGAGTAACTTATGGGCGAAGAGCCATTGTAGTTATAAAATCTAAATTAGATTTTAGTGATTTTAACATGAGTGTTCAGGCAAATTTAAATCAATTTGTTCACAAAGGAGAATTGAAATCGAGTGTTAAAATGTTAAATAATAATACAGATTTTGAAATTAGAGCATTATTGTATGGCGGAACATCTAGAGCAGCAATTCAATCTATAGAAGATATGCTAGATGAAAAAAGACCTAATCTTAAAAAATATTTAGAAAGCCATTCGGGAGATGTGAGATATGCATTACCAATTAGCTATCAATTAAAAAACTTAAACAACGAAAATGTAGGGTTACATAGTGTTTTTAATCAAAATGTGAATAACTGTATTGCTGCACCAGAAAAAAACACCAGGCTTAGAGTAACATTAACAAAAGTAAAAGCTGTTCAGGGCAGAGATAATAATGGAGTTTTTAGTGGTGATAATCCAGATGACTACGGTATTCGACAATGGATTACATATAGAACCAAGAATAAATACAAGAATAATAATAAAAGAGAAAGAAGAATAAAACTTTATGAAACTTTATTAAAAGAAAAAGAAAAAAACCCAAAATGGAAAAATAGAAACTTTATTACTTATGGAGACAGAACCCATCAAATACATGTTAAAGAAGGTCAATTTAAGAAAATAAACAGTATTTGATATTAGCCCTACAGAATATTTAGATAAGCGTGCCGATTTTAGAGTTTACACTTGGCTTAAAGAGTATACAGATGGTAAAGATAAGGTTATGGCTAATAATCAATTTATTAATGTGAAAATAGATGAGGTATTGGCATACTTATTAGATCCTAGTAGTTTTAAGTCAAGTTATTTTACAGGACATCGTTATGCAGGTTATCATTCGTATGGAGCAGAAGGCGATGTAATGGCTTTTAAAAAAGGCTCAAATAATGCTATAATAGGATATGTTGAATATGGTAATAATAATGAAGAAATGTTTACAAGACTATATCTTCGTTTCGAACTAATACCATAAACTTATAAAACAACAAACCTTTACTTGTTTTAATCAAGTAGAGGTTTTTATTAAAGTATAAATTTAAAAATCCACACAATTTCATTAGTGACCCCCGAAGTCTCGGGAGCGAAATTCGTGTCTAAACAAAAAAACTATGAAAATAAAAATTACAATGTTAGTATTGCAATTTATGCTAAGTATGATTAGTGTAAATGCACAAATAAGTGCACCTAAAAATAATACGGTAAAGAACATTAAAAAGTTAACTAAGCCGAATTATAATTTAAAATTGCTTTCAAATAAAATTGCATCTGATAATATAACAGCTGCTTTTAGAGGCCCTAGTGGTGCGGTATATTTTTTTACAGATACTAAATACTCAAGATATAATATTACACCAGATAACTTACAAAAAGTAGCATTAATTAAAGGTAATTGGAGTAAAGTACCCAATACAATAGATGCAACTTTATTAAATAAAGCTAACAGTTTAAGTTATTTTTTTAAAGGGAGTAAATATTATAGATACAATTTCAGAACAGGTAAAGTTGATAAAATTGCAGCTATTCGAGGAAATTGGAAAGGCGTTCCAGATAATATTGACGCTGCAGTACAACACCCTAATGGGAAGTTTTATTTTTTTAAAGGAGATAAATATTACCGTTACTCTAGCTCAGTACATAAAGTAGATAAAACAGCTTTGATAAGTAAAAACTGGAAAGGAGTACCTAATAATACTGATGCAGTATTACTTCATAAGAATGGGAAAATTTATTTTTTTAAAGGTAAAAAATATTACAGATATAATATAAAATTAAAGAGAGTAGATAAAGTAGGAACTATTGGTGTAAATGGATGGAAAGGTCAATCTTTTAAATTGGGAAGCGGTTCGCAACTTCCAAGCGAAAAAGTTAGAATAAAAAAGAATGTTTTATTGCCTTTTGCAAACAACAAAACCAATATAAAATATATTGTAAAAAATGGTAAAACCTTTTTTGAAGATGATATTGTTTTAGGTACGTCTTCTCAAGTAGTTCGACCAAGACCAAAACCACACCCTGAAAGACCTGATTTTAAAATAAAATATGACAAAAATGGTTACGGAAGAATTGTAAAGGCTCTAACTGCTGTTAATTCAGATGAATGCCTTTGGAATTTTGGTATTATACCTTATGAGTTTGATAGTAGTGATAATTGGACCTCTGCAGAGAAAAAGAAAATTATAAAAACCTTAAAAAGGTTAAACAAAGAAACCAATTTAACATTGGTACCTCGCAATGGTGATGTAGATTATTTAGAAATTGAAAAAAATAGTGATTTCCCCAAGGATGGTGGATATAGTGCTGTTGGAAGAACAGGTGGAGGTCAAGATGTTGTTTTAGGGTCAGCTAACCAATCTATGGTAGCACACGAAGTATTGCATGCAGCAGGTTTTTATCATGAACAATCAAGACCTGATAGAGATAAATATGTTATAATAAATGAAGACAACATTAAATTTTTAAAAGGACACAATTTTGATAAGCATTTAGATGCTCGACCAATAGGGCCATATGATTTTAAGTCGATAATGCATTATTCTGCAAATGCATTTAGTAATAATAACAAACCTACAATTGAGCCTAAAAACCCATCTAAAACAATAGGTGAAAGATATACAGACTCATGGCTTTCAGATATTGATATAGATGGAATTAATATTATGTATCCTAAAGATTATAAAACGTTAACTAGCCCACCACTTAAAACTTTAAGAAAAGTAGAAATAAATATAAAGAAACTAGAAGCAAAATCTGGAACCGATGGCTGTGGCGAAGTAGAGTTTTACTCCAAGACAGAAATTGGTGGAGGGCATACATGGAGAGCAGGTGCAAATGGTAATAACACAATAAAAAAACAATCAGGAACTGTAGAAGGGCGAAAAATTTTACCAAACTGGAAACACATAGGGGTAGTTAATAAAAACACTCAAACTGCTAAAATTGTAATCGAAATTAGGGAAGAAGATGGTGGCTTTTGTTTTAGTGATGATTGGGCAGATGTTAACCCTTTAAATGGTGCTATGAAACTTCAATTATTAATTAAGTTAACAAATGGTGAAATTTATATTTGGGATTCAAAACTTAACAAACGTGCAGACTATGTTGGGCAAGTTGGGCAAGACATACCTTTACAAGGTTTTGAAATTATTGATGGACATAATGACGAAACAATACCTATGCATATAGTATTTAAAGTAGAAGTAACTAAAAAATAAACAATGAAAACAAAACTTAAATTACTCTTAACAATAGTAATTGCATTAGCAATACTATCATGTAAAGCACAACAAACACAAACTGTTTTACCTAAAGTAGAAAACCATCTTATAGGTGAATTAGATTACACCAAAGGAGGGTTAGAGCTTATTCAAAAACAAGTAAATGGAGAAGATATTATACTAGGTAAAATCAATACGGATGGCACCATCAATTTTAACTTACCAGAATTTAATATTAAAGCACTTTATGATAGCATTCCTTTACAACCTTCTAATTTTTACAACTTGTTTTCAATAGATAGTGATTGTAAAGACAGAGATGTTTTTGCAAAAACACCTTTTAAAGATGTTTACTCACAAAAAACCTACGCTATTTTTATAAAAAAATATGGAATATACGTAGCAGTATTAGAAGCTACTAGTGATAGCATTACCGGCAGTAACTATTATTGGTTTTATATTGATAGAGCCATAACATTCAAAGATGATTGCATTAAAATATCTTGGAGAACTAATAAGATGTATGCTGATATTAGTGCGAATATCCAATTTGAAAAAGGATGGAATTTTATAGAAGAGAATATTGAAATTATTAAATCTGATAGTACTCAATTAAGAAAGATACATTTCACCAAAAGTACACCTGCAAATAAAAAAGTAAAATGGACTTTAAGACAAATAGCCAATGATGAAGAAATACAAACTGCTAAAAGATTGCACAATTTAACGCCTCTAACAAAAGCACAATTTAAAAAATGGGCTCCAAATAAATTGGGCGACTTATCACTAACTACCAATGAGTATGGCAAACCACCTGAAGGGCAAAAAAACAAAAATAATATGCATTTAATCTATGCAAATGAAAGTCAAACAAAGGAAATAGATCTATATGTAATTGATTTTGCTAAGAACCCAGATGATATGGAGATGGTGAATTTTTCATATGCAATGGAAAATCGTGGTAAAGATAAAAAGGATATAAAACCTTATGTAGCTCAATATAGTGAACGAGAAAAAGCTATGAGCTTTTTATATAAAGTTGAAGATAGAATATTTGTATCCGCTTCAGGTGTTAATATGAACGCTGAAGAATTATGGGGTTATATTCAAAAATTAAAGGTAGAGAAACTAATACCTTAATTTATATGTTTAAGATTGTTTTTTTAGTAATAATAATGATGTTTTTAAGCTGTAAAGGTATTCATAGAGAAACAGTACAAGAAAAAGTAAGCCCGTTAGAATTAAAAAATACTGATGAAACACCAGAATTAGGAGTTACATATAATACAGATTCAACAACAGTAAAATTTGTAGGTGTAATTACCAATGTTAAAAACGATTGTTGGGTAGATGGTACATGTAGTATAGAAGTAGATAATAAATGGTGGGTAGCAATTACGTATGGAAAACGAGACCCAAGCCGTATACCAAAAGAACGTGGTCAAATTATTGGTATTCGATTTACAAAAGACAACGAAAGCATTGGTAAAAAAGTTACTATTTATGCAAAAATTAGAGATAAAAATAGACTAACAGTAGAAGGAAGTAAAGAATACTATGTTAAGGTCATAGAATAATTAAATTTTAAAAACATGAAGAAACTAATCACAATAGTAGTATTAGCAACCATAATTATGGGTTGTAATGACGGTAAAAAAAGTAAGATAAGCGATGGCAATAAAATTGACCAGACCCAAAACGATTCTTTTCTATCAGCCAAGATAGACGGAAAATATTTTTCTACTGATGCACCTATATATTTTTCCACTCAAAATATAATTACACTAGCTGCCGTAAGTAAAGACAAAACCGAAAAAATTAGAATTTATATTGAATATAAAAAAGGTCCAGCAACCTATACCTTCGGTAAAGGCATCAACAATACAGAGAATATGATATATACCAAAAATGCAGAAAATTGGGTTGCTTCAAAAGTAAGTGGTAAAGGTACAATTACCTTTACGGAACAAGGAGGTTACTTAAAAGCAACATTCTCATTTACGGGTGTAAATAAAGAAACAAATAAAACCATACAAATTACTGAAGGTAAATTAAAGGTACGAATTCAATCTTAATTAAAAATGAAAAAACTACTTACAATAGTATTACTAGCAACCATAATTATGAGTTGTAATGACGGTAAAAAAAGCAAAGATGATAGTAGCAAAGTTACAGAATCTAATAACGAAGCCTTTTAACCGCTAAAATTGATGGTGTTAATTATTCATTTAATGATAGAGTAGATTTGAATAGCACACCAGAACTTTCGCATATTATTAATGGTAAGAATAAAGAATCAAAAACGCGTATTACGTTAGGTTTAAACTTAGATAATAATACCATAGGAACGTTTGAATTAAGCGATAATATGGTACTTGTGTATCATTCGCACATTACTTTTAAAGAAAAGCGTATGTATTATATATGGCATGCTAAAGAATCTGTAATAGGTTCTTCCGGAACAATTATAATAATTAAAAATAATGCTACTTATATAGAAGGAACTTTTTTGTTTAAAGGAGTAGGAAACACAAAAATTGATACGAGTGTAAAAAAAATTACAGAAGGTAAATTTAGAGTATTAAAAAAATAATAGAATTATAACAGATGAAAAAACTAATCACCATTGCAATGTTATTACTCGTGGTAGTAGCTTGTAAAAAAGAAAATAATCCAATTAATAAGTTTAAAGAAGCTGCTGAAAAAGTAAAAGAAGCAAAACAAGGTTTAGAAAATGTAAACGAGGTATTTAAAGGTGCTGAAAACTTAGAAAAAAACATCGAAAAACTTTCAGAACTCACACCAGTTACGAAAGAACAAATAAAAGCTTGGATGCCCAAAGAAATAGACGATTTAAAACGAACAGAATATAATATTGGGAGTCAAATGGGTATCAGTACTTTTAAATTAACATTTAAAGGTGATGCTAAAAAAATGATTAAAATAACTATTTCAGATGGGGCTGGTAATGGTTCAGCAATAATTGCCATGTTTTCTATGATGCAAAATATAGATATTGATAAAGAAAATGAATCTGGTTATGAACGCACACAAAAATTTGATGGCCAACCTACGTTGATAAAATATCAATCAACAGAAAATTACGAAAAATCTACATTGCAATGTTTGTATAACGAACGATTTGGCATAGAAGCAAACGCTTGGAAAATGACCCCAGAAGAACTTTGGAGGTATATTAAAAAATTAGAGATAGAGAAATTAACGAATTAAACATCATATCAAAAAACACAACTTTTTAACGGTGAGTTGTTCAATACATTTTAGCGAAAAACACTAGTTAAATAATAACCATAAAAGTAACACCTAATGAAATTTAAAATTTTAATACTACTTAGTATCATTGGTTTCTACCAAGTTCAAGCTCAAACAAGAACTACCAAAGAAACCAAAGTGGTATTAGTAGTCAATAAAAAAACAAATGAGATAACCAACATGGAGTTATTTGATGTGAAAAATGCCGAAATGGTATTGCCTAAAAAATACCCTAACAGTAAATTTTATATAGGAGTTCTTAAAGGGAATTTTGAATTAAACAAAGATGTTATAGAGCCAAAAAGTGGGGCACTCATAACAATGTATACCGATAAACAATTGTTTTCTAGTGATAAATTTATTAAAAGTGAAAATATCACTATCGGGAAGGTGAAAACTCAAATAATATCAAGTAAAAAAGGAGAGTTAATCTTAAAAACCCTTGACCCATAAAATTATATACACCTGTCGTGTGTTTTGGACTCTTAGATTAGTTTTAACAAACAGTAACCCTAACACTTTTGAGGTAAAATTTCGTCAAAATGTACAACGGTTTTAAAAATAGAAAGAGAAAAAGGAAACAAGAATAATAATTGATAAACTAGACTATGAAAAAATATGGATGTTATTAATTATTATTCTTTGGTTTTTACAAAACTAGAGTTTTATGCTAAAGAAATTAATGACCCTATTAACCTGAGTTCGACCTAATATTTGTTTACAGTTTGAATGAAAATTCATCAAATCCTTTGGAAATCCAAAGAAAAGGCAATCTTTTTGGGTAAAA
>CAZHYX010000148.1:0-7740 GCA_964536675.1 uncultured Flavobacteriaceae bacterium | reverse complement strand
ATTTCCTTAAGTGTCAACTTTACTCTAATACGAAGATTAGTTCCTTTAACACGAGCTCTACCACTACTTCCAAAACCACCTCCACTAAAGCCACCACCTCCAAAAATATCGCCAAACTGACTAAAAATATCTTCCATATTCATGCCGCCAGCACTAAATCCTCCTGCACCACCATTTTCAAAAGCGGAATGACCAAATTGATCATAACGTGCTTTTTTATCAGCATTATTTAATATTTCATAAGCTTCTGCAGCTTTTTTAAATTTTTCTTCAGCAGTTTCATCATCCGGATTTTTATCTGGATGATATTTAATAGCTTTTTTACGATATGCCTTTTTTATCTCAGTAGCTGTAGCATTCTTATCAACACCTAATATTTTGTAATAATCTTCTTTCACATTTTTAAAATTTATTGGCCAATAATAACTTTTGGAAAACGAATAATTCTATCACCTAATTTATATCCTTGTTCAATAACATCAATAATTTTTCCTTTTAATTTGTTAGAAGGAGCTGGAATTTGAGTAATTGCTTCATGAATTTCAGCATCAAAAATATCACCTTGCTTTATCTCAACCTGAGAAAGCCCTTGCTGTGTCAGAGTAGACTTAAATTTATTATTAATAAGTTCTATACCTTTTAATAAATTTTTATCCTTTACCTTTTTAATTTCGGATAAGCCTCTATCAAAGTCGTCTAAAATTGGCAATAAAGCTGTCATTAATTCTTGATTGGCAGTCTTAAAAAGTTCTATTCTTTCTTTAGAAGTTCTTTTTTTATAATTTTCAAATTCGGCGAACAAGCGTAAATATTTATCTTTTTCTTGTTGTATTAACTCTTCATCAGTAGGTTCTACAACTACTTCTTCAACTTTCTCATCAGCTACATCTTGTTCCAAGCCTTCTATATCTTCTTTCTTAGTGTTTTCTTTTTTACTCATATTTACTAAATGTTTAATATGCTACTTAAATAGCAAAAGTACTGCCAACTTTATACTAATGCCAAAATGTCATTTGTTTAAATATTAAAATTCCTGCTTCAAAAAATGAGAAACAGGAAATTGTTTGATCAATAACTTTAAAATGATGTTAAATTTTAGTCTATTCTTATTATTTTTGCTCCTATAGCTTGTAAACGTTCATCAATATTTTCATATCCCCTATCTATTTGCTCTATATTGTGTATTGTAGAAGTTCCATCTGCAGAAAGTGCAGCTATCAACAAAGAAATACCAGCTCTAATATCTGGTGAGGTCATAGTAGTTGCTTTTAATTGCGATTGAAAATCATGGCCAATGACTGTGGCTCTATGCGGATCACATAAAATAATTTTAGCACCCATGTCAATTAATTTATCTACAAAAAACAAACGGCTTTCAAACATTTTTTGGTGTATTAAAACACTACCTCTTGCCTGAGAGGCAACTACTAGAATAACGCTTAACAAATCTGGAGTAAAACCCGGCCATGGTGCATCTGCAATGGTTAAGATTGAACCATCAATATAACTTTGAATTTCATAACCGTCTTTATGTTCAGGAATATGGATATCATTTCCTTTTCGTTCAACTGTAATTCCTAATTTTCTAAATACATCTGGAATCTGTCCCAGATTACCCCAGCTTACATTTTTAATGGTCAATTCACTTTTAGTCATTGCCGCAAGACCAATCCAACTCCCAATTTCAACCATATCAGGCAGCATGGTATGTTCTGTTCCTTTTAAAGTATCAACTCCATCAATATGCAACATATTAGAACCTATACCGGTAATATTTGCACCCATTCTATTAAGCATTTTACACAACTGTTGTAAATAAGGTTCACAAGCTGCATTATAAATAGTTGTTTTCCCTTCAGCCAACACAGCAGCCATCACAATATTTGCAGTACCAGTTACTGAAGCTTCATCAAGTAACATAAATGTACCTTTAAGTCTATCTGCTTCTACTCCATAAAAATGATCTTCTTTGTTATAACGAAACTTGGCACCAAGGTTTACAAACCCTTCAAAATGGGTATCTAATCGTCTTCTTCCAATTTTATCTCCACCAGGTTTCGGAATGTATCCTTTACCAAAACGTGATAATAACGGACCTACAATCATAATAGAACCTCGTAGCCCTTTACCTTCTTCTTTAAACTGCGGAGATTCTAAATATTTTAGGTTGACATCGTCAGCTTGAAATGTATACGAACCCTTTCCATTCTTTTGAGTTTTTACGCCTAAATTTTCTAAAAGGGTTATGAGTTTATTTACATCACGGATATCGGGTATATTAGAAATGGTAACTTTTTCAGGAGTTAATAAAACAGCACATAATATTTGTAGTGCTTCATTTTTTGCTCCTTGAGGGGTAATTTCTCCTTTTAGTTGATGACCTCCTTCTATTTTAAATGTAGCCATATAATTTGTTAAAGTTGATAAACTTATCGCCTTTTATAGTTTTTATTTGATTTATTAGACTTCCCTTTATGTTTATTATTACTATGTTTATGGCTACTTGGTTTTTTTCGTAATAAATTTTTAATTTCTGATAATGTTTCATCCTCAGAAGTAAGGTTTATTTTACCATCAGAAAGTTCTGTTAAATGTTTAAAAATAACATTATCTTCTACGGTATCCTTATTCCAGTTTAGATAACATTTTTTCATATGATTAGCAATAGTATACAGTAATGCTTCTTTAAGCTCGCCTTCTTCCCAAGTTAAAGCAGTATCAATCATAATTTGAATGTTATTACCATAAAATTTATACTTAGAAGCTGATTTAGGGTATCCTAATTTATCAGGTTTTGCAGTTAGTTCCTCTTTTGATGGTTGTGGGTAAGGAGAATCTGCATCTAATTTGAAATCAGACATAATAAATAACTGATCCCATAATTTATGTTTAAAATCTGGCACATCACGTAAGTGTGTCTGTAAATTACCCATTACATCTACAATAGCACTTGCCATTTTATTACGCTCTTCTTTAGTTTCTAGTTTAATACAGTGGTTCACTAATTTCTGTAAGTGTCTACCATATTCTGGTATAATTAAATGCTCTCTTTCTGAATTGTACTCTATATCAAACTCCATGATAAATTTATTTAAAGTATTTGTTTGGCAAAGAAACAATTATATTATGTAAAATATAATGCTTTAGCCTAAAATTTTAAGTTTTGCAAACTGTAGTAATAATTTTTTTGTTCCTACAGAATTAAATTTTATTTCAGCTTTTTTATTTGAACCCGTTCCTTCTAATTTTATAACTTCTCCTTTTCCAAATTTGGCATGCTCAATTATATTACCTATTACTATATTACTATCAAATAGGTTAGTACTAGCTTTAGTTATTTTTTTTAAATTTTTAGGCGTACTTATTTGTATCGTCTTCGGTTTAGGTTTGTATGAATTTTTAATACTTGGTTTTTTAAAGCGTATTCTATCTTGAGGTACGCTACCAAATATATCTTCATTGATAAATTTATTAATTTGTGGTGAAACCTTTGGCGCCAGGTGTTCAATAAATTTTTCATCAATCTCTTCTAAAAACCTACTAGGTTCACAATCAATTAATTTACCCCATCTATATCGGGAATATGCATAAGTTAAATAGGCTTGTTTTTCTGCTCTGGTCAAAGCAACATAGAATAATCGGCGTTCTTCTTCTAATTCACTACGTGTACTCATACTCATTGCTGAAGGAAATAAATTTTCTTCTAAACCAACTATATATACATATTGAAATTCCAAACCCTTTGCTAAATGAATGGTCATTAATGAAACACTTTCTTTATCATTACTCTTTTCATTATCTAAATCAGTGGCCAAAGCTACATCTTCCAAAAAAAACGCTAGTGACGCATCTTCTTCCTTTACTTTTTGTTCTTCAATAAAGTCTTTTATTCCGTTAAGGAGCTCCTGAACGTTCTCTACCCTACTAATTGCTTCAGGTGCTGCATCTTTTTCTAATTCTTTAATGACCTGAGTTTTTTTAATTACATGATCTGCAACTTCAAAAGCATTTTTTGTTTGTGCTTCAATTTGAAAACTTTTAATCATCATTACAAAATCATGCAACTTAATTTTTGCACCAGCATTTAATTTCAAATCAATTTTATCAAGATTTTCTAATACTTCAAAAATTGATTTCTTATAATGATTGGCAGCAACTGTTAATTTTTCAACTGTAGTTTGTCCAATACCTCTTGCAGGATAATTTATTACTCTTTTTAACGCTTCTTAATCGTTTTGATTTATCAATAACCGTAAATAAGATAATACATCTTTTATTTCTTTACGCTGATAGAATGACAAGCCTCCATAAATTCTATAGGATATATCTTTCTTACGTAAAGCATCTTCAATAGCTCTTGATTGTGCATTTGTTCTATATAAAACGGCAAACTCATTATTCTTTAATTGCAAATTCATTTTATTATCAAAAATTGAATTTGCAACAAAACGTCCTTCTTCACCATCAGACAAAGTACGCATCACTTTTATTTTTTCGCCACTACCATTATCTGTCCAAATTTCTTTATCAAGTTTTGTTTTGTTTTTTTCAATGACGCTATTGGCTGCTTGAACAATATTACTTGTTGAACGATAATTCTGTTCTAATTTAAAGGTTTTAACTTCGTCATAATCACGTTGAAAATTGAGGATATTCTGAATATTTGCACCTCTAAAAGCATAAATACTTTGCGAGTCATCACCCACTACGCAAATATTTTGAAATCTATCTGCTAAGGCTCTTACTATTAAATATTGTGAATGATTTGTATCTTGATACTCATCAACTAAAATATACCTAAACCTGTCTTGATATTTTGCTAATACTTCCGGAAAACGTGTCAACAACTCATTGGTTCTCAATAGTAGATCATCGAAATCCATTGCACCTGCTTTAAAACAACGCTCTACATACTGACGATATATCTCTCCTATTTTAGGGCGACTCGCCATTTTATCGGCTTCAATCAAATCAGAATTACCATAATATGCTTTTACAGTAATTAAGCTATTCTTAAAAGATGAAATACGACTCAAAACCTGTTTGGGTTTATATCTATCTTTATCTAATTGCATTTCTTTGATAATTGAAGTCAGTAAGCGGACAGAATCTTGTGAATCATAAATCGTAAAATTTGAAGGATAGCCTAATTTATTAGCTTCAGAGCGAAGAATTCTTGCAAATACTGAGTGAAAAGTACCCATCCATAAATTTTTCGCTTCACTTTCACCAACCATTTGAGCAATTCTCTTTTTCATTTCGCGAGCTGCTTTATTCGTAAAAGTTAATGCTAAAATACTAAAAGCATCAACACCTTGATTCATTAAATGAGCAATTCTATATGTTAATACTCTTGTTTTACCTGAGCCTGCCCCGGCAATAATAAGCATAGGTCCGTCTTTATGTAAAACAGCCTCTTTTTGAACTTCATTTAATTGGTCTAGGTAATTATTCACAAAAAAAAATTAGAATTCCAAAAATACAATGCTTGTTGTATTCAAACAATAAATTTATTTGTTTTTTATGCACAAAAAAGCGATTCTAAAAAGAATCGCTTTTACTAAGTATTATAATTTTACACTAATTATCTTCATTTATCTTTACAACTTTTTTATTAAAAGTATAACTAAGACCAACCATAATCATCGAAGTAGTCATTTCATAAGACACTTCACTTCCTGGTATCGCACCAAAAGGAGGGAAATTTTGTATAAACTGAGGGTTTAGTAATTGTCCCGTAGTTTTACCTCCACTTGATCCATAATGATATACTGCATCTAAAGATAAGTTTTCACTAGCTTCATAACTAAAACCGAATTGGAAAGCATTCTCAATAATTGCTGTAGCGGGAATATTAAAAAATGCTACCTCATTTTCAATAGGATTTGAACTATAAGTATAGCCAAATCGTAAAGGTAATTTATCTATTCCTTTGTATTGAATACCAGCAGATACAATGGACATATTTTTCCAGCCAAATCCTTTAACAGAAGCAGTTTGAGTCCAACCAGTTTCAGAAAAACCATCAGCGTTTTCATAATCCACATTTCTATAATCTACTGCAATATCAATATCTCCTTTAGAATAGCCAAGACCAAATGATATGATTGCAGGATAATCCATAGTAAAACTATTAGTCCCGGTTGATCCATCAAGGTAAGTGTTTTCAAAATCAAACTCGCTAAATTTTTGTGCGGTTTTATAGGATGCGCCTGCTTTGAATCCTGAACCAGAATCATAAAACAATCCGAATTGTGCTCCAAAACCTGTTGCTGAAGCTTTGTCAGTTGAAGGGTAACCTACCGCTGTTGGATTTGCTGTTGGATTTGGTGCCAATTCTAAAGTAGAATAATTAAATGTAGGTTCTATACCTATTGAGAATTTATCAGATAATTCGTATGCCCAAGTAAATCCTATTTGTAATAATATATAATCAGATTCTATATGACCAAAGCCTCCAAATTGTTGTGGCATATTAATGGGATTGGTTGTACTTTCTGGAAATGTAACACCAAAACCACTAATACCAAAAGCTGAAACACCAAAGGTATGCTTGCTATCTTCTTTTCCCCAAACCATTGCTAATGCTGGCATTGGTGAAAGACCTCTATCGTCTTCAGTATTTCCGCTAAAGAAGTTACCAGTTGGTTGACCTGTATTATCAAATTCGGGTACTGTAGAAAATAATTCGGGTGAAGATGAGAATAAACCTATATCAAATTTTAAGATTTTATCATTAAAGACTGAGATTGAAGCTGGATTCCATTGTAAAGCTCCAGAAATATCTAATGGCTGTGCGGTTGAAGCACCACCCATTGACATATTAACAGCACCAACGCCTTGCATAATATGACCTGCTTGAGAAAAAGCAACAGTCGAAATAAGTAACATACAAAATTTTAAAATATTTTTTTTCATGATAGATTAGAGTTTTAAGTAACATTTGATACTTCCAAACATATAAAAAGAAAATGAATACTTATGTATCAAATGTTACAGTAACTATTATTTTATGTTTAGCTAATATAATTACAAACAATTCTATAAATGATGATAATTGTTATTTATACAAAAAAAATTATGAGAAATTAAATACAAAAGTTAACTTTGGAACTCAAAAAATTAACCTTTAATGAATACAATAAAAATTTTAGAACTTTTAAGTTATACTATTCCTACAATAGTTACTGGTGTTATTGCTTACTATTTTTTTAAATTACACACTAAAAATGAAAATAACCGACGTAATTTTTTACTCCGTAAAGAAAAACAGAGTGTTGCTTTACCTTTACGCTTGCAAGCTTATGAACGTATGTCATTATTTTTAGAACGTCTTTCACCTGCAAATTTGTTAGTTAGAGTTCCTCCTACAGGTAATGACAAGCCTGCATACTTTAAAAAACTATTGACAATAGTTGAAAAAGAATTTGAACATAATTTAGCACAACAGATCTATGTAACAGACCAGTGTTGGAATGTTATTAAAACTGCAAAAAATTCAACCATTAACATTATTAGAGATACGATGTTAGAAGGTGAATTAAAAGATGCTAGAGCAATGCGTGAGGCCATTATACAAAGAATGATAGAAAATGAGCCTCCATCAAATACTGCTTTGGCATTTATTAAAAACGAAGTGCATAAAATATTTTAAAAGGATATAGTTAATATTAACTATATCCCTACGTTGTGAGCAAGCATATATACTGGAAAACTTCCCTTAAATCAATCTAAAATAAA
>CAZHYX010000147.1:0-7793 GCA_964536675.1 uncultured Flavobacteriaceae bacterium | reverse complement strand
ATCTAAGAACAATAACCGCCAACCTAGAATTTAATAAATTATTAGTACCAACACCTCCTATAAGAGAAGATGGGGTAATTATTGATGGTAAAGATGATGACGTGGGGTTTGTAGCCGGTATATTCCAATCATTTGGTGATGCACCAAATGGGTTTAGTGAAGAAATCAAAGAATTTACTTGGGCATTGGGCGCAGAGTATATGTATGATCAAACATTTGCTTTTAGAGCTGGTTACTTTAATGAAAGTGATTTAAAAGGAGCTCGTAAATTTTTCACCTTAGGTGCAGGGTTTAGTTTTAAAAGTACCAAGTTAGATGTATCATATCTTATCAATTCAGCTGATGTTAATAATCCGTTAGAAAATACACTGCGTTTTTCACTTACTTTTAATTTTGGAGATATATATGAGAACTTCTAAAATTTTATAAAATCAATTAATTCTATAACATAAGCAATCATTTTATTTAGTACATTAGCATAAAATGGTTGTTTTTTTATGCTTAAAAAGTAGACCGTTATCTGAAACCCTAATCTTATACAAATGCAAAAATTGCAATTGATTACTGATTATATATTATTTGATACTATTTCTGAACTTGATATACAAGATCAAAAATTAATGAATTTAGCTATAAAATATAGAAAACAAGCTTATGCCCCTTACTCTAATTTTAGTGTTGGTGCGGTAATTTTACTTGATAATGATAAAATAGTTATGGGTAGTAATCAAGAAAATGCGGCATATCCATCCGGTATGTGTGCTGAGCGCGTTGCTATCTATAGTGCCGGTTCAAAATACCCAAATAATGCGATTGTAAAATTAGCAATTTCTGCCAGTTCTTCTCATAAAGAAATTACACGACCTGTTGCTCCTTGTGGTTCATGCAGGCAAGCAATTTCTGAATACGAAGTCAATCAAGAAACGCCTATAGAAATCTTTTTTATGGGTGAATCAGGAAAAATTATTAAAGTGAATTCATTAAAAGATTTATTACCATTGAGTTTTGATAAATCATTCCTTTAATCCCCTTTGTTCTTTGGATATTTACCCAAAGGGGGAAATTCATCATTATGAATAATAATCCATAAATTAAAAATCATAATTATGTTAAAGGACATTCAAAATAGAGAAGATATTTCTTTAATAATGAAAGAATTCTATGTTAAGTTATTAGATGATAAATTGGTTAAACATTTTTTTGAAGATATCATTCAACAAAATCATTTAGAGCATCATTTAGAAACCATAACAGATTTTTGGAATAGTATTCTTTTTAATGATACGACTTATCAAAAAAATGCTATGCAACCCCACCTTATATTAAACAAAATAAAACCTTTTAAAAAAGTACATTTTAAAACCTGGCTTCATCATTTCAATTCATCAGTAGATGAAAATTTTAAAGGAGAGAAAGCTCAAATGGCAAAAACTAGAGCATTATCAATAGCAACAGTTATGGAAATAAGAATGATGAATTCTTAAAAAAAATCATTTATTATTATTGAATAGAGAAAAATTAGACAAATGTGTAAAGTATAATAATGGTCTTCTTCTTAAATTGTACAAAAAAATATATCTTCGCAAATTAATCTTATCATAGATAGTATGAATTCAGTTATTACAGGAATCGGTAGTTATATCCCTACAATAATAAAAACGAATAACGATTTTATCGAAGAGCGTTTTTATAATGATAAAAATGAACCTTTTGAAACTTCAAATGAAATAATTATTGAAAAATTTAAAGCCATTACCGGTATTGAAGAAAGGCGATATGTTACTGATGATTTAGATTCTTCATCTATGGCAACAATAGCTGCTCAAAAAGCTATTGATGATGCCGAAATTGATCCTGAAACTTTAGATTATATAATTCTTGCTCAGAACTTCGGAGATATTAAAAAAGGTACAGTTCAAACTGATATTTTACCAAGTATAGCTTCAAGAGTTAAACATGGTTTAAAAATTAAAAACCCAAACTGTGTAGCTTATGATATTATTTTTGGTTGTCCCGGGTGGATTGAAGGTGTCATTCAAGCAAATGCTTTTATTAAATCTGGTATCGCAAAAAAATGCTTGGTAATTGGTTCTGAAACTTTGTCTAGAGTGTTAGATATGCATGATAGAGATTCAATGATTTATTCTGATGGTGCCGGTGCCTGTATTTTAGAAGTAAAAAAAAATGGAGTATCTGGGATACTAAGTCATGCTTCTATGTCTCATACTTATAATGAGGCGCATTATTTATTTTTAGGTAAATCAAATATTCCGAAAACAGATCCGAAAATTCGCTATATAAAAATGCATGGGCGCAAAATTTATGAATACGCCTTAAATAATGTTCCTTTAGCGATGAAAACTGCGTTAGACAAAAGTGGTGTTGATATTACAGCCATTAAAAAAGTATTTATTCATCAAGCAAATGAAAAAATGGATGAAGCCATTATCAAACGTTTTTTTAGATTATATAAAACCCCTACTCCAGAACATGTTATGCCAATGAGTATCCACAAATTAGGTAATAGTTCAGTGGCAACTGTACCAACACTTTTAGACCTAGTAGTTAAAGGTAAGTTAGAAAATCATCATTTAAATAAAGGCGATATTATTATATTGGCTTCTGTTGGTGCAGGTATGAATATCAATGCCATCGTTTATAAATACTAAAAAAAATTAACTATTAATCTTCTAATACCTCTTCAATAATTCTTCCTGTAGTCGCATTAGGAAAACTAATTTGTAATAAGTTACTCAGGGTTGGAGCTATATCAATAATAGGAATATATCTTTTAGATTTCCCTTTTTTTATTCCTTTACCATAAAACAATAATGGCACATGTGTATCATAACTATACCCTGAACCATGTGTAGAGCCTGTTTTAGAGTAGCTTATCGTAGCAGGGTTGGGCACTATCAATACATCACCTGAAAATTTTTGATTATACCCATTCTGTAAAAGATGTAGAACTCCATTCGCAAAATTTGTGGTTTGCATAGTGCGAGCGGTGACTGTTTTATATACACCGTCATAGTTTATAATTTCATCTGCCAAACTTTGGGCAACCTCATTGGTTTCAAAACCTAATGCTTTAATTTTTGTTTTGTTTAAAAAAAGTTGAAAATTAGAAATATTTTCTACTAAGTCATTTGATTTATACTTAGCTAATAAAAATTTATTTATTTGTTCTTTTAATTTTTTAGTGTCAAAATACCCGGAAGGAATATTAAGCGTTTGTAAATAATTAGGTACTTGCACCGCCGCGTGATCAGCAGTTAAGAATAATGTATAATTACCACGACCTACTTTTTCATCTAAAAAATTAAAAAATGAAGCCAACTCTTTATCTAATCTCAAATAAGTATCTTGAATCTCTTTTGAGTCTACACCAAATTTATGTCCAACATAATCGGTACTTGAAAAACTAATGGCTAGAAAATCTGTAATAGTATCTGTTTGTCCTAAATTCTCTCCAATAATAGTAGCTTCGGCAAAATCTTTTACTATAGAGTTTCCGAAGGGTACAGCTTTTAAAATATCGTACAATCCATTATCTGTTTTCAATTTAGATAAATCATACGGAAAAGTTGGAGTTTCTTTTCCTTCAAACAATCCTTCAAATTTATTATTATCTTCTATAGTTTCAGTATAGGTATTGATGTCATACAAAGTATTCCAAACTGAATTTATGTATTTCTCTGCCTTCCCATTATTATTAAAATCTTGAACCCATTTTGGTAAATTTTTCATATAAAAAGAACTTGTAATAAATTTACCATCATTCCCTCCCTGAAACCAATAAGCTGCATCAGCCGTATGGCCAACAGGCAAAATTGAAGATCTGTCTTTTATACTCAAACCTATTACTTTACCACGTTTATTTTGTGCCATTTTAAGTTCATCAGTAATTGTTGTAACAAACATTCTATGAGGTGATTTTTTGCCACCATCTATTGTTCCAACAGTTTTAAAATCATCATCATCAACACAGTATATATACTCTTTAACAAATTTATCATACCAATTATTACCTATAATACCATGGTGTTGAGGTGATGTACCCGTATATATTGAAGCATGCCCTACAGCCGTATATGTAGGTATATAATTAAAGTGTGCATTTTCACAACTAAACCCGTCATTCAATAAACGTTTAAAACCATTGTCACTATATTTACTATAAAATTTGGTCAAATAATCATACCTCATTTGGTCTATAACTATCCCAACTACTAGTCTTGGCTTTTTACTAATTGACTTTGTTATAACAGTTTTTTGATGTTCAACAGTATTGGTTTGCGCACTACATGAAATAAAAAACACAAACAAAACAGAAAATATAATTATTTTTCTCATTAAAATATTTTTTAAACTAACATCAAAATTAAAGCTTTTTTTACATTTAAAATTATATTTTTGAATATTGATATAACTATTATTTAATAAATACTACTCTTATAAATTTTGATTAACTATTTTAAATACATCGGTAAGTATTTTTTAATGCTGCAACAGGTTTTTAAAAGACCTCAAAAACGTTCAGTCTTTATAGAACAAATATTTAAAGAAATAGAAGATTTAGGTATTAGTTCAATAGGTATTGTTGCTTTTATTTCCTTTTTTGTGGGAGGTGTTGTTGTTATTCAGACAGCCTTAAATTTAGAAAGCCCATTAACTCCAAGATATTTAATAGGCTATGCTTCAAGAGAATCATTAATCCTTGAATTCTCACCAACTTTAATCTCAATTATTTTAGCAGGAAAAGTAGGTTCATATATAGCTTCAAGTATTGGTACAATGAGAGTAACTGAACAAATTGATGCCTTAGAAGTTATGGGAATTAATTCACTAAATCATTTAGTATTACCTAAAATAATAGCAAATATTTTCTTTTATCCTTTTATTATAATAATAAGTATTTTTTTAGGTATTATTGGTGGTTGGGTAGCAGGAAATATTACCGGATTAGTAAGCTCTACTGATTATTTAATCGGTATCAGAGCTGATTTTGAACCTTTTCATATTACTTATTCATTGATTAAAACTGCAATTTTTGCCTTTGTTATTGCTACAATACCTGCATATCATGGTTATTATGTAAAAGGTGGTGCCATTGAAGTTGGCAAAGCTAGTACCAGAGCTGTTGTTTGGACGAGTATCGTAATTATTGTATTAAACTATATTCTAACTCAAATGCTTTTAGGAAAATGATTGAGGTAACAGATTTATATAAGGAATTTGACGGAACACCTGTTTTAAAAGGTATTAATGCCTCTTTTGAAAAAGGAAAAACTAGTTTAGTAATTGGACAAAGTGGTTCAGGTAAAACGGTTTTCTTAAAGTGTATGTTAGGTTTATTAACTCCTGAAAAAGGAGATATTTGTTATGATGGCAGGCATTATGATGCAATGACCGATGATGAAAAACGAGACTTAAGAAAAGAAATAGGAATGGTATTTCAAGGTAGTGCTTTATTTGATTCATCAAGTGTTGAAGAAAATGTAATGTTTCCGCTCAAGATGTTTACCAATCAGTCATATAAAGAAATGTTAGAGCGTGTAAATTTTGTATTACAAAGAGTGAACTTAGAAAATGTAAATGATAAATTTCCTGCTGAACTTTCAGGTGGTATGCAAAAACGTGTAGCTATAGCCAGAGCCATAGTGATGAATCCTAAATATTTATTTTGCGATGAACCAAATTCAGGCTTAGATCCTAATACTGCTATTGTAATTGACAATTTAATTCAAGAAATTACTGATGAGTATAATATCATTACAATAATTAACTCGCATGATATGAATTCTGTGATGGAAATAGGTGAGAAAATTATCTTTCTAAAAGACGGTATTAAAGAGTGGGAAGGCACTAGTGATGATGTATTTAGAACCGACAACAAAGCCATAACTGACTTTGTATATTCATCAAACTTATTTAAAAAGGTTAGAGAAGCGCAATTGAAAGAAAAGGGAATGTGATGACCAATGACCAATGCCTAAAATACAGTTAAACAACCTATAAGTTATTAAAACTACTCTCTTACCACTTTTAAGGTATCTAATTCCAATCTTTTTTTAAGCCATAACCTCAATTTTTGTTCTTGTTGCTCTTTTACCTTTCTTTTAATATTTTCTTTCCACTTTATACTAAATACGGCTAAAGAATCAATCTTCTTAAAATCAGTTTTAATTTGTTTGTAATAACTCATTTGTTCAATATTACCAAAAACAATTTTAGCTTCTTCGCTGACCGACTTAAAAGGTACTTGTTTATCATAAAATTTAGACAACTCGCTTTCTAATAGATTAATACGATCTTCTTTTTCTTTTATACTCTCATCACGTGAAGTGATAATTTTTTGATTTTGAGCATATAAATCGGTTAAATTTTTTACATCTGCTCTTAAATCAGAATTATCTACTCCTTGTTTCATAGTTAACATAGTACCCTCTAATCCAAAATCCGTGAGTCTACTCTTCCATTTATTTTGCTCATCATTAGAAAGGTTTTTACCATATAAAACAACATTTATTTGATCATTTTTAAAATCAAAATTACCGTCATCTTCATCAATAATACTAATTCCACTTGCTTTTAATTCTTTTACAAAACTACTTGCCTTTTGTTTAAATTGCTTCTCTCTAAATAAACCATAAAATTGCCAAATACTACCTGCTAAAATCAAAAATGCAATTATTGACGCAAATTGGGCAACTCGTTTCCGTTTTGCAGAATTGATATATTTTACCATCGGAAAATTTAAAAATTTTACAATCATAAAGGTTGCCAACGCAATAAAAATAGTATTGATAACAAATAAAAACATAGCTCCAAAAAAGTAAGGTAGATTCCATGTTGCCAATCCATAGCCTGCTGTACATAAAGGCGGCATCAATGCAGTAGCAATGGCAACACCAGCAATCGTATTAGTTTGTTGAGATGGACGGCTAATAGCTACAATCAATGCCAATCCACCCGCAATAGCAATAAAAACATCTCTAACATCTGGTCTGACCCTTGCTAAAATTTCGGGTGTAGCATCTTGAAACAACGGAATACTAAAAAATAAAAATGAAGTTGTTAAACTTAACCCAACCATTACTCCGAAATTTATCATTGATTTTCGTAAGGTATCAATGTCATTGATACCAAAAGATAAACCTACACCCAAAATCGGTCCCATTAAAGGTGAAATAAGCATTGCGCCAATAACAACTGCAGTTGAGTTGGCATTTAAGCCAATTGAAGCAATAAGTATAGAAAATACTAAAATCCAAGCAGTATGTCCCTGCATTGAAATATTATCTTTAATAGCTTGTGCTGTACCTTCTTTATTAGTATTTGTTTTAATATCTAGTAAAACTGCTAAAAACTCTTTGATACCACCTAACAATCCTGTGACTTTCTTTTTGGCTTCTTCAGTTTTTATTTCTAAATCTACTTCTGTTTTTGGGGTTTCTTCCATGAGTATGTTTTAATCGCTTTCTTTGACATTATACCAAGTCTTCACCAAACTTCTTCTTTACTTCAGCAACAATTTGTTTAATTTCTTGTTCATTCTTTTTAGGACAAATCAATAATACATCTTCTTTTTCTACTATGATAAAATCATCTAATCCTTGAATAATCACATGTTTATTTTTTGAAGTACTTATCATATTATTAGAGGCATCTTTTAAAATAGTATTTGCATTTACAATAGCATTATTATTTTTATCCTTATCAAGTTTTTCATACAAAGAGCTCCACGTTCCTAAATCATTCCACCCAAAATCAACTGGTAAGGTATAGAT
>CAZHYX010000146.1:0-7812 GCA_964536675.1 uncultured Flavobacteriaceae bacterium | reverse complement strand
ATAGTGTTTCTAAAGTTCATCAACTCATAGAAACGTTACCAGAAAAACAAAAAATAATCATACAGTTAAGAGATGTCGAGAATTATGAATATGAAGAAATTGGCAAGATTCTTGACTTACAACCAACAGCAGTGCGTGTGGCATTGTCTAGAGCAAGAAAAACGATTAGAGAACAATTAATAAAACAACACAACTATGGAATTAGCTAACATAGAAAAACTCATTGAAAAATATGAGAATGCTGAAACTTCTTTAAATGATGAGCAAATGTTAAAAGAATATTTTCAACAAGAGAATATCCCTACTCATTTGCAAGACTACAAAGCTTACTTCAATTATTTTAGTGAGAGTAGTACAGAACGCTATACTAAAACCCTTCCATTAAAACCTAGAAAAGCAAATTGGAAATGGTTATCAGTAGCAGCTGCAGTAGTATTGATGGTTAGCATCTATTCTATTAATAGTTCAGGTAAATTGAGTGTTGAAGAACGCCAAGAAGCCGAATTAGCTTACGCAGAAACTCAAAAAGCATTCCAACTCATTTCTCAAAATCTAAATAAAGGGAATGGTGTTGCAATAGCCGGATTACAAGAGTTTAGTAAAGCAAAAAATAAAGTATTTAAAACAACTAAAAAATAAACTTATGAATACAATAAATAAAAATATAAAAATGAAAACTAAAACATTGATTATTGCCTTTGCATTGATGGTATTACCATTATTTACTTTTGCACAATCTATATTTGATAAATTTGAAGATATGGATGATGTGTCAACGGTTATCGTAAATGAAAGAGCATTTGACTTGATGAGTAGAGTAGGTGGTGACTCACAAGAAGCTAAAGAATATGTTAATATGGTTAGTAAACTAACTAGCCTAAAGGTATTTGCAACTGAAAAAGCTTCTATAGCAGCTGAAATGAAAACTAAAGTAAATGCCTATTTAAAATCTTCTAATTTATCTGAATTGATGCGTATAAAAGACAAAGAGGGTAATGTAAAGATATATATCAGAGAAGGTAAAGATAAAGATCATGTAAGTGAGCTGTTTATGTTTATTGAAGGTATCAGTAAACATATGGGTGGTGAAGAGCGTAAGCCAGAAGCTGTAATTGTTTCAATTACCGGTGATATTGATTTGAATAAAATATCTGAATTGACAAATCAAATGAACATACAAGGAGGAGAACACCTTAAAAAAGCGAAGAGAAAACACTAAAATTCTATAAAATGAAAAAAACAATAATTTATATTGGAGCAGTATTAATACTGGTCGTTAGTGTGTCTTGTGGTAGTGAAGCGTCTTTACAGAAATATTATATAGATAGTCAAGAAAATAAAAATTTCATTTCTTTAGATGTACCAGCAAGTGTATTAAAACTTAAGGAAAATGTAACTCAGGAAGAAGAGGAAGCATTAGCATCACTTAAAAAGTTTAATATTTTAGCTTTTAAAATTGATGGCACTAATGATGCTGAATTTACACAGGAGAAACAAAAAGTGAAAACTATTTTAAAGAATCCTAAGTTTAAAGAGTTAATGCGTATAAAAGATAAAGGTAGAAATATTGTTATAAAATATGAAGGGACTGATGATTTGATGGATGAGGTAATTGTATATGCTTCTGATAAAACGAAAGGCTTTGCGCTGGTGAGAATCTTAGGAGATGATATGGATCCTGCAAAAATAATGAAACTGGCAAAAAGTATTCAGGAAGTAGATTCTGATGGGTTTAAACAGTTAGAAGGCTTATTTAAAGTAAAATAATTTTACTTTCTAAAAAATAAGAATCCTAAGTACATATGTACTTAGGATTTTTTTTTGATATCATCAGATATGTAATTTTTAAAAGTACCATCTTTATAAAATATGATGATACGATCAATTTCAGTATCTGTAGTTCCTAGATTAATATTTTCAAAAATAGGAGTAGAGAGGTTGTTTTCAGATTTCGGGAATGTTCCTCTTCCATTTAATAACCAATACAATTCAACATCCTTAAACTCATCTAATACTTTTAAAACAAAATCTAAGCTTGGTCTATTTCTACCCGATAGCAAATGAGAAATACTAGAACGCTGTACATTAATTCTTTTAGCAAATATAGCAGCAGATAACTGGTAATAATCCATTACTTTTTTTAAGCGTTCAGCAAATTCTAAATTGTTAATCATAGTGCTTTATTATCAGTTACAAATGTAACTAATATCTTAAAATAGAACACCTATAATAGTACTAATTATTTGATAATATAAAATTAAATCTTTACATGAAGTCATTTAATTAATTGATTCATAAATGATTATATTAAATAAATTATTGCTATTTACAATTGTAATTTAATTTTATTATCTGCTAAAGAATTTAAATGATTATAATTTACATCTGTAAACTTTTCTTTATATACTTTTGTAAAATGAATCATTTGAATATTAAAAATATAACTAATTGGTATCAGCAGCATAAGGAACAAAAACTGTTTGGTAGGCGAATAACTTTTAAGATGATTGAACCGATTTTAAAAAAGTTACCTGATTCTTTTAGTATCGATCAAATCGGAACCTCTTTTCTTCAAATTCCTATTTATACAGTTCGAATAGGTACTGGTAAAACCAAGGTATTACTATGGTCACAAATGCATGGTAATGAAAGTACAGGTACAAAAGCACTTTTTGATTTATTTCAACTTTTTACAAATCCTAAAAATAATACTGTATTAATTGACAAAATATTAGACAAATGTACTTTGGTATTTATTCCGATATTGAATCCAGATGGGGCAGAAGCTTATACAAGAAAGAATGCGCAAGGCATAGATTTAAATAGGGATGCTGTAGCTTTAAAAGCCTCTGAAAGCACTATTTTAAATACTGTTTTGAAGCAATTCAATCCGAAATTCTGTTTTAATTTACATGATCAACGTAGTATTTTTAGTGTAGGTGAGAATAATTTGCCTGCAACCATTTCGTTTTTGGCACCATCTGAAGATGAAACACGGGCAGTTACTAAAGGTAGAAAAGTAACGATGTCAGTTATTATTGCAATGAATACTGTGCTCCAAAAAATAATTCCGAATCAAATAGGTAGATATACTGACGAGTTTTACCCTACAGCTACAGGTGATAATTTTCAAAAAGCAGGACACAATACCATTTTAATAGAAGCGGGCCATTATAAAGATGATTACAATAGAGAAGAGGTTAGAAAATATAATTTTATAGCTTTATTAACTGGTTTACTGCACATTTCTGATGGAATATTTGATGATTATAAACCTTATTTTGACATTCCTAATAATGAAAAACAGTATTTAGATATCATTTACAAAAATATATTTTTAGCTGATAGCAATAAAAAAGTTGACGTAGGTGTAATTTTTAAAGAAGAGGTTGTTGGAGATAAAATAGTTTTCAAACCTATTATTGAGCATATTGATGAATTAGCTAATTATAATGCGAATAGTTATATTAATAAAAAGGGTAAAATGGTTAAAAATAAAGAGGAATTGCAAGAAATGATTGAGAATTAATATTTATTCATTAATTTTGTTGCGTAAAATTTAACATTTTTAACTTTTCTTTAAAAATAATACAACATGGCCAAGTTTAAATTAGATGAAATAGATCATCAAATATTAGATATGCTTATCGAAAATGCAAGAACACCTTTTACTGACATTGCTAAAAAACTATTAGTATCTGCTGGTACTATTCACGTAAGGGTTAAAAAGATGGAAGATGAAGGTGTTATCAAAGGTTCTACTTTAACGGTTGATTATGATAAAATGAATTATTCATTTATTGCTTATATAGGTTTATTCATTGAAAAATCATCATACACACAGAGAATCATTGAAGATTTACATAAAGTTCCCGAAGTTACTGTTGCACATTTGACCACGGGTAAATTTGCAGTGTTTTGTAAAATACGGGCAAAAGATACTAAACATGCTAAAAACATAATTTTTGATATTGATAATATAAATGGTGTATTACGTACAGAAACTTCTATTTCATTAGAAGAAGTAATTAATGATAAGAAGCGATTGATGCATGCAATTTTTAATGATTATAAAATTTAAGGAAACTTTCCTTCAATAATTTAATCTCTTTCAATACTTTTGGGAGAGATTTTTTATGCACTCATAATTATTTAAACTAAATGATTTTTATAAAGAAAAACCTTTCTAATAAAAAGTTAATAGAGCTCTATAAAGCCATGCTTAAACCTCGAATGATAGAGGAGAAGATGCTTATTCTATTACGTCAAGGAAAAATTTCAAAATGGTTTAGCGGTATTGGCCAGGAAGCAATTGCTGTAGGAGTTACTGCCGCATTACAGGATGATGAATATATTTTACCGATGCATCGGAATTTAGGCGTTTTTACTTCACGAAATATTCCATTACATAGGTTATTTGCCCAATGGCAAGGTAAAGCAAGTGGCTTTACCAGCGGTAGAGACCGGAGCTTTCATTTTGGCACACAAGAATATAATATTATAGGAATGATCTCGCATTTAGGTCCTCAATTAGGTGTTGCAGATGGTATTGCTTTAGGGAATTTATTAAAGAAGAACAATAAGATTTGTGCAGTGTTTACAGGAGATGGTGGTACAAGTGAAGGTGATTTTCATGAAGCTTTGAATATTGCATCTGTATGGAATTTGCCCGTACTTTTTTGTGTTGAAAATAATGGCTATGGATTGTCAACACCTAGTTCAGAACAATATAACTGTAAAAATATAGCTGATAAAGGTATTGGTTATGGAATGGAAGCGCATATTATTGATGGAAATAATATTCTAAAACTATACAATAAAGTCGATGCTTTGGCTAAAAGTATGCGTAAGAACCCCCGTCCTGTATTATTAGAATTTAAAACTTTTAGAATTCGTGGCCATGAGGAAGCAAGTGGAACAAAATATGTCCCTAAAGAATTGATTGAAGATTGGGTAAAAAAAGATCCATTAAAGAATTATCAAAAATATTTATTAGATGAAAAATTACTAAGCTTAGATAAAATTTTAGAAATAAAAAAGGAATTAAGTGATGAAATTGATAAGAATTGGAAAATTGCAAATAATGAAGACAGTATAATTTCAGATATAAAAAATGAATTAAGTAATGTATATTCATCATCTAATTATCAAGAAGTTAAATTAAGTGAAACTGTTGAGAATATCCGATTTGTAGACGCCGTTTCTCAAGGATTGAAACAAGCTATGCAACGTGATAATGATTTGATAATTATGGGACAAGATATCGCAGAATATGGAGGCGTTTTTAAAATTACAGAAGATTTTATTGATATTTTCGGCAAAGAACGTGTAAGAAATACACCTATTTGCGAATCGGCTATTATTGCAACTGCTTATGGGCTATCAGTTAACGGTATAAAATCTGTAGTTGAAATGCAATTTGCTGACTTTGTGAGTACAGGTTTTAATCCAATTGTAAATTTATTGGCGAAATCACATTATAGATGGAATCAATCAGCTGATATTGTCATTAGAATGCCTTGCGGGGCAGGTGTAGGGGCAGGACCTTTTCATAGTCAGACCAACGAAGCCTGGTTTACCAAAACTCCTGGGCTAAAAGTAATATATCCTGCTTTTCCTTATGATGCAAAGGGTTTGTTAGCTACGGCCATTAATGACCCTAACCCTGTATTATTTTTTGAACATAAAGGTTTGTACAGAACTATCCGTCAAGATGTACCAACAGATTATTATACATTGCCTTTAGGTAAAGCTACTCTTTTAAAAGAAGGAAATGAAATTACAATTATTGCCTTTGGTGCCGCTGTACATTGGGCTTTAGAAACATTGGCATCAAATCCAACTATTTCTGCTGATTTAATCGACTTGCGAAGCCTGAAACCTTTAGATACTGAAGCTATTTTTGCTTCAGTTAAGAAAACCGGAAAGGCAATTATTGTACAAGAAGATTCATTATTTGGTGGTATAGCTAGTGATATTTCATCATTGATTCATGAAAATTGTTTTGAATATTTAGACGCTCCTGTAAAACGCGTCGCTAGTCTGGAAACTCCAGTCCCATTTGTACCTCAATTGGAAGAGCAATATTTAGGAAAAGGACGTTTAGAAAAAGTAATAAAAGAATTATTGGTATATTAATTAACAAATTATAAATTCAACCTGCTTTATGTATTTTGATAAATTCTGTAACTGTCACTACGAGACAAAATAATTATCTAACGAAGGAAATGACATTGAAAAGCATTTTGAGGTTTTAGGCAGTACAATTATTCATGCTTTATTGGCTATTTTTAAATAATGCGGTCTTATCAGCAATTTTTACAATCACTTTTATAGCCTTTTGCATAGATTCAACTGGAATATATTCATAGCGTCCATGAAAATTATGTCCACCAGCAAAAATATTAGGGCAAGGTAACCCTTTGTAAGATAATTGTGAACCATCTGTTCCACCACGAATGGCTTTTATCAATGGTTTGATGCCCAATTCTTTCATAGCTTCTTCAGCAATAGTTACAATATGCATTACAGGTTCAATCTTTTCCTTCATATTATAATATTGATCTTTAATTTCAACTATAATTACATCATTTCCTAATTTTTTATTGATACTATCAGCTGTTTTTTGAAAATCTATTTTTCGCTGTTCAAATAATTTAATATCATGGTCACGGATGATATATTGTAATTGTGTTTTTTCAACTTCGCCTTTCATATTGTGAAGATGGTAGAATCCTTCATAACCTTCAGTTTCTTGCGGGATTTCATGTTGAGGTAAAGCTGCCATGAATTCGCTAGCAATCAGCATTGAATTTATCATTTTTCCTTTGGCATAACCTGGATGCACTATTTTTCCAGTAATGGTTACATTGGCACCAGCGGCATTAAAGTTTTCATATTCTAATTCGCCAACTTGACTTCCATCCATGGTATATGCCCATTCAGCACCAAACTTTTCAACATCAAATAAATGAGCTCCTTTACCGACTTCTTCATCTGGTGTAAAAGCAATTTTAATCTCGCCATGTTTGATCTCAGGATGTTGGATTAAATATTCCATTGCCATAATAATCTCTGTTATTCCTGCTTTATCGTCAGCACCCAATAGGGTAGTGCCGTCAGTAGTTATCAATGTTTGTCCTATATAGAGTAATAGGTCTTCAAAATAATCAGGAGAAAGCACTATATCATTAGCTTCATTCAAGACAATATCTTTCCCATCATAATTATGATGAATTTGTGGATTCACATTTGTGCCTGTATAGTCAGGACTGGTATCTATATGCGAAATAAAACCAATGGTTGGTACTTGATGATTGACATTACTAGGTAAGGTAGCCATGATATAACAATTATCGTCTAAAGTAATATCTTGCATACCGATACTTTTTAGATCTTCTACTAAAATCTTGGCTAGATTCCATTGTTTTTCTGTACTTGGGAAATCAGGATTATTTGGGTCAGACTGTGTATCAATCTTAATATATTTAATAAATCGGTCTATAATATGTTGCATAAAATAATTTTGCTCAAAAGTTGCAAAAAAGAAATTTCATTATTATAAATAATTACAAAAGTTGGAATAATCCACACTTCAATTGGTAAGAGATAGCTTTTAAGAGATTGCCACAATCAATTATTTCGTTTCACTTATAATTGATCTCGCAAAGACGATTTCTAATATTTTAGGTCTATTATAAACACCAAACATTAAATAATGCGTCTTCACGAGGAACGAAGCATGAGTGACGTGGTGAACTCTTTATCTTGAAACTGATTATAATAAATAATCTTTTTACATTCAGGAATAGT
>CAZHYX010000145.1:0-7941 GCA_964536675.1 uncultured Flavobacteriaceae bacterium | reverse complement strand
CAGGTGAATTAGGTATAGTTGGTGCTATATTCGATTTTGAAGATGGTGGTATGCAATTACCATCTACTGTTTTTCAAGCGGCACATTTTATTATGTCTGCAGCCAATAACCACGTGCCTGGGTATTTCGGATTAACTTCTGGTTCAGCAAACTTAATTCTTTCCTTCGGTAGTCAAAAATTAAAGGAAACCTACACTCCTAACATGTTAGATCTAACTTGGGGAGGCACCATGTGTTTAACTGAACCTCAAGCCGGTAGTTCACTTTCTGATGTGATGACTGCAGCTTTACCTACTAATGAGGACTATTATCAAATTAAAGGACAGAAAATATTTATTTCGGCCGGTGATCATCAATTTTGTAACAATTTTGTGCATTTGGTGTTAGCTAGAATTAAAGATGCTCCTGCCGGTACAAAAGGTGTTTCATTATTTGTTGTTCCGAAAAACCGTCCAACCGAAAATGGAGAATTTACCTATAATGACGCTGCTATTGAAGGGGAATTTGAAAAAATGGGTCAAAAAGGATATTGTACTACCCATATTGTATTTGGTGATAATGACAATTGTAGAGGATGGCTTGTTGGTGAAGCCAACAAAGGTCTATCTTATATGTTTCAAATGATGAATGAAGCACGTATTTCAACTGGACTAATGGGAGCATCTATAGCTTCAGCTGCTTATTACTCTTCTTTAAAATATGCAAATGAGCGTCCACAAGGAAGAAAATTAAATAGTTCAGGGCAAAAGAATGTAGAAGAAGAGCAAACTTTGATTATTAACCATCCTGATATAAAAAGATTGTTATTTAGTCAAAAAGCAGTTGTTGAAGGCTCTTTGAGTTTGATATTTCAATCTGCTATATATCTAGATAAAGAAATGACCAGTACAAATGCCGAAGAAAAGGAAAAATATAATTTACTGTTAGAATTATTAACGCCAATTGTAAAAACATATCCTGCAGAACAAGGTATTCAATCAATTAGTAATGCGGTTCAAATTTTAGGTGGTTATGGTTTTTGTTTCGATTTTATGCCACAACAATACTATAGAGACATTAGAATTATTGCTTTATATGAAGGTACTACCGGAATACAATCGCTAGATTTATTAGGCAGGAAAATCACCATGAAAAACGGAAAAGCACTTGAATTATTAGCAATAGAAATTCAAGAAACTATCAAAAATGCTTCCACTTTTGACGAGTTAAAACCGTATGCAAATACCCTTTTAGAAAATTTAGGCTTGGTACAAAAAGTAATAGGCACCTTGATGCCCCATGTTATGAAAGGAAACTACGAACGTTTTTTAGCTGATGCCACTGTATTTATGGATTTCTTTGGTACAATTGTCATTGGATGGCAATGGCTAAAAACAGCAACTGTTGCTAAACAAACCTTAACAGATAATAGTGCAAATCAACCTTCAGAGTTTTATGATAGTAAAATACACACGATGAAATTTTTCTATATATACGAAATGAGTAAAACAAAAGGATTGGCAAAAACATTGATGAATAATGAAGAATTGACAATACAAGTTTCTAAGAATTTGTTTTAAAAATTAACCCTTCCGTCTTATTCCTCTAATAAACCACCTTCCCTTTTTAAGGGAAGGAGTACATTCTAATATCTTGAGCCTTTAGATTAAATTCATCTTTAAAGTTCCCCTCCTCCAGAAACCTCGGGATTAATGAGGGGTAGATTTAATTCCAATAACTTAATTAAAATGACTATAACAATTATTATATTGGTATAAAATACGGGGAGGTAGATTATTTTATTTTTTTTTCTTAACTTCGAGCCAACCAATATACCAATCAAGTTTTTATAGGTTGTATAAATAAATTGAATTATTTTTTTGATTAGTCAAGATTAAAAAAATAAGCATAGTAGTAGCTATGGTTATTTTTTTCAGCGAAGGATAAACCAAAAAGAAACGATTTATGTGCAACATATAAAAGCTTGATTGGTATTAATACCTACATTATGATGAAATTTGAATCTCCTCTTGCAGCATTCTTACATTGGGAAAAAAACATCCCAGAAAAAACCTTTTTACGACAACATATTAATGGTAAAGTAATAAGCTACACTTTTAAAGAAAGTGGTAATGAAGTTAGGCGTATCGCAACTGCCTTAAACGCTTATAATTTACCTCCACAAAGTAAAGTAGCATTATTATCTAAGAACTGTGCACATTGGGTAATGGCAGATTTAGCTATTATTATGTCTGGGCATGTTTCAATCCCTATTTATCCTACTTTTCAAGCTAACTCTATCCAATATGTATTAGAACATAGTGAATCTAAAGCAATAATTGTCGGGAAATTAGATGATTTTGAATCTCAGAAATCAGCTATTCCTGATATTCCTGTTATAAGTGTTGAGCTTTATGGTATAAATGAAGGTAGTACTTGGGAAGATCTCATAACAAAAAATGAACCACTACAAAATACACCTGAACTAGATTCTGAAAATCTTATCACAATTATTTATACTTCAGGTACCACAGGTAAACCTAAAGGTGTTATGCATACCATTGGTAGTTTTACCAATGCATCAAATACCTTTTTAGAAAATTTAGACCTTCCTGAACATCCAAGGTTTTTCTCCTACCTCCCACTTTCTCATATAGCAGAAAGAATAGGTATAGAAATGGGTGGCATATTTAGAGGCGCTTCTATGGCTTTTTCTGATTCTTTAGCTACTTTTGCTAGTGATCTAGAAGCAACACAACCTCACGTGTTTTTTGCAGTACCTAGAATCTGGTCAAAATTTCAAGAAAAAATATTACTAGGAATGCCTCAAAAAAAATTGAATAAATTATTAAGGCTTCCTTTCATTGGTTCAATAGTAAAGAAAAAAATAAAGAAAAAATTAGGACTATCAGAAGCAATCCTTATTTATTCTGGAGCAGCACCTATTGCATCTAATCTCTTAAAATGGTATGATAAATTAGGTATTGCTGTATTACAAGGCTATGGAATGACAGAAGATTGTATTCTTTCACATAGCAATACCCCAGAAGCAAATAGAATTGGTACAGTAGGTAAAACTACTAATGGTGCCAAAGTTAAATTATCACCAGATGGAGAAATTTGTATTATGAATGATTGTTTAATGAAAGGCTATTATAAAAATCCTGAAGATACTGCTGAAGCCTTTGATGAAGAAGGCTATTTAAAAACTGGCGATATTGGTGAATTTGACCATGATGGTTATTTAACTATCACAGGTCGCGCTAAAGACCAGTTTAAAACTGATAAAGGAAAGTATATTTCGCCTGCACCTATAGAATTAGAGCTCTCTAAATGCCCAGATATTGAACAAGTATGTATTGTTGGCATGGGCATACCACAACCAATATTACTGGTAATTCCATCATTAGAAGGGAAAAATAAAAATAAAGAAGAACTGAATACATGTTTGATAAATGCAATAAAGGAAATAAACCCTACGCTTGAAAAACATGAAAAAATTGCAAAAGCTGTCATTATGAAAGAAGATTGGACTGTTGAAAACGGACTCATGACTCCTACCTTAAAAATAAAAAGAAGCCAAGTTGAGAAAATACATATGCCTATGTATAAATCATGGTTTGATTCAGAAGAAAATGTAATTTATGAATAAAAAACCACACTCTATGAGAGGGTAACCTAGAAAAATCCATAAATAAATGATGAACAACAAAATTAAAACAATCTAGGAACTTTTGCATTAAAAAGACCACAGTCCCGAAGTTTCGGGATATAAACCTGTGAGGTCTGAAAAAATAGGGAAAATCAACTTAATATCACCAACAACTATACAAGTGATTTTTTAAAGTGAAATAAAATGAAAGCAGTGTTATGTAAATCTTTTGGATCACCCGAAAACCTTGTTATTGAAGAAATAAGTTCTTTAAAACCTGGTAAAGGAGAAGTAATTATTAATGTAAAAGCTTGTGGACTCAATTTTCCTGATACCTTAATTATTCAAGGAAAATATCAATTTAAACCTGACTTTCCGTTTTCGCCAGGAGGTGAAATCTCTGGAATTGTTAAAGAAATTGGCAAAGATGTTAAACATCTAAGCGTTGGTGATAAGGTAATGTATGGAGCTGTTTTTGGTGGTTTTGCTGAAGAAGTAAAAGCAAAGGCAAGAGATGTTTTTAAAATGCCTCCTACAATGGATTTTATTACGGCAGCTTCTTCCATGCTAACTTATGGCACTTCTTATCACGCCTTAGTAAATAGAGCTAATTTACAACAAGGGGAAACCGTATTAGTATTAGGTGCTGCCGGTGGTGTTGGCACGGCAGCAATACAAATAGCAAAAGAATTAGGCGCTACTATTATTGCAGCAGCTTCTACTGACGAAAAATTAGAATTTTGTAAAGAAAATGGCGCTGATTTTACCATTAATTATACTACTGAGAATCTAAAAGAAAAAGTCAAAGAATTAACCAATGGTAAAGGTGTTGATGTAATTTATGACCCTGTTGGAGATAAATATGCTGAGCCCGCATTACGCGCAATTGCTTGGAAAGGTAGGTATTTAGTGGTAGGTTTTGCTGCCGGTGAAATTCCGAAAATTCCGTTAAACTTAGCCTTATTAAAAGGTTGTCAGATTGTTGGTGTCTTTTGGGGTGCATTCGTCAAGAATGAACCAAAACAAAATGGCGAAAATATGATGACGATTGTAAAATGGTTCGCACAAGGCAAATTAAAAGCAAAGATTCATGGAGAATATCCACTTGAAAAAGTTATTGTAGCCATGCAAACTATGACCAATAAAGAAGTAAAAGGAAAAATAGTTTTGATTCCTTAAAATTTCAGTTCTGAGTAACTAATACTGTCAACTAACTAAAATTAATAATTCTTGTCATTCCTATGAAGGCAGGAATCTATTGAAAGTTTATTCTGTCCCGAATTCTCGGGACTACCTTTGCAGGAATGACAGAGTTTTCCAAATAAAAAACAACTCAAAATATCTTTTTATTGTATAATTCAGGATGTTTACCTTCAATTTTACTATAAAAGTCTTGAATATATTTCATATCTATTTTAAAATCTCTGGTAAGATGATAAACATCTCCTACACCAGCAATTTTTTTTATATAGTCTAAATAACCAAAAGAAACGGTTACGTCAGCTTTATTAGCAATGTGGTAAAAACCTGTTTTCCATTTTTCTACACGTCTTCTTGACCCTTCTGCAGGCACCATTAAAATTAATTTCTTTGAGCTATTTAATAATTCAACTGAATAATCTACTAAATTGGAATGCTTTGTTCTATCAACACCTATGGCACCTAGCCATTTAAAGAAAAAACCAAGAAAGCTATTGGTATAACTGTTTTTAATTAAAAATTTAGCATCTATACCTTCCATCCAATAAACACCTAATGCAAAAACAATATCCCAATTAGAGGTATGTGGTGCAGCTAACATAACAGATTTTGACACTTTAAATTTTGAAGGGTAATTTGATTTCCAACCTGTAATAAAAAATAAAAATTTTGCTATTTGCTTCTTCATTTAATATGAATTATAAATTTTTTTCAATGTCTTTTCTATATCTTTTTTAACTTCTGAAGTTGGTATTCTATAATGATTATTCATATAACTAAAAATAAGTAATGTTCCTTTTTTTGTGATTAAATAACCACTCAAGCTATAATTATTAGATAAACTTCCTGACTTTGCATACACAAAAGGTTTTTCATTTGCATACCAATTTTTTAAGGTACCCGTTTCTCCTCCAACAGGGAAATAATCTAATAATTTTTGTAAAGGTATTTCTTTATACATCTTTTCCAATAAAAAGACCATATCGTTTGGTGTAAATAGATTATATCTCGATAATCCTGAACCATCAACCCAGCGGGGTTGTTGAGGTAAATCTTGTAGGTAATTAGTTAACGAATATTCAATAGCGGCTTCTACACTATATGAATCTGCTACCTCTTTGCCAACCTGAAGCATCAACTGTTCTGCAATAAAATTATCACTTATAACAAGCATTTTCTTGTATAAAGAATCGTATGGTAAACTTTTTAATACTTTATAATTAAAGTGTGCTGAGTTAGGAATTACTTTAATATTTTTTTTGATTGTGTCACTTAATAATTGCGCTATAAGATTATTAGAAACGATAAACGGAACTTCTTTCTTTTTTTGCCTATTCCTTTGAAGATAAAATTGGTTTTCTGTTAGCTCACGTGTCAAAGAAACTGAGTCTAAAACCTTAATTTTATTCTTAAAAAATGGTGGAGTACTCACTAATGAATCATTTTTTATTTTATAACTGACAATATTTCCATAAATGGGGAATAAACTTTTTTCAGGCATATAATAATATGGATAATCATCCCAAGCCCAACCACTACCTAATGGAGTTTCGTCAATTGACGCATCAACTAAATAAATAGAATCTTTTTGATTTTTTAGAAAGTCTAGTACCTTATTTGATTCAAACCCATATAAAAATGATGGATCTGCAGTACCTTTTATAATTAAAGAATCTTTGGTTTTATAATAGGCCAAGCTTTTAACTGAATCTTTTAACGCCCTATACGCTGTATAAAATGTATATAGTTTAGTATTAGAAGCTGGTGTAAAATATTTAGCGCCGTTATGATTTATAATTTCCTTTTTTGTGGCAGGATTATAAAGAACGAACCCTTTAAAAAAAGAAGTTTCTTTATGGTTTTGTTTAAACTCGCTTTCTATTTTAGAAGTTGTACCACAAGAACTTAGTATAATCAATACTATTAAAATTAAGAAAATTCGCATGTATAATCTATTCATCAAAAAACTAAATACTTTAAACATTGAAATTAATCTATTTTTTTAACTTCTAATTTAAACTTTGAAAAATAAATTACAATACTATTAATAATCTAAATCAAATACTATTTCTATACTATTTACGTTAATTTTTAAAACTACATTAAAATGAAATTTTTTAAAATTATCCCTATAATTATTATTCTTTTTTTAGGTTCTTGTTCAGAATTACAACAGGTTGTAAACCAATTGCCTCAAAGTGTTATTAGCAATACTGATATTGCTTCAGGATTGCGTGAAGCCTTAGATAACGGAATTGACAAACAAGTAACTAAACTTACTTTAGAAGATGGCTTTTTTAAAAATGATCTGGTTAAAATCGGATTACCTGAAGAGTTACAAAAGGTTGATAAGGCGCTTAGAGGTATTGGTTTAGGAAGTTTAGCAGATCAAGGTTTGAAAACATTGAATAGAGCCGCTGAAAATGCAGTAAAAGAAGCAACTCCTATTTTTGTAGATGCAGTTAAAGGAATTACCTTCAATGATGCCAAAAATATTTTATTAGGTAATGACAATGCTGCTACTCAATACTTACAAAGTGGTACGTCTGATGCTTTATATGGCAAATTCAATCCTGTTATAAAAAATTCTTTTGCCAAAGTTGGTGCTGATAAAATTTGGGAGAACATTATTACAAAATATAATACCATTCCTTTTGTTAAAAAAGTGAATCCAGATCTGACAGATTATGTCACCCAAGAAGCTCTAAAGGGAGTATTTACAATGATTGCCGTAGAAGAAAAAGAAATTAGAACAAAAACATCTTCAAGAACAACAACTTTGTTAAAAAAGGTTTTTGCTTTGCAAGATTAACCGACTATCAATTCACCTTTTCAAGTTCAAATACTTTTTCAATTGCATCATCTTTGTCTGTATTATTATCATGGAATTTTTTAAAAAACCAATATCCTTTTTTAGGATACTCTATGTTGTAATGTGGTGGGATTCCTATTGCTTCATAACTTACACCATCAGAGCTTTCATAAATTTCATTAGATAAACTATATTCCCATTCGTTTGGCAGTTTTTTAACAAGCATATCTGAAAACACACCAGTAGTATTTGATCCAACTCTAATTGCATTTGGTAATGCCGACATTGCTGCTAATAT
>CAZHYX010000144.1:0-7952 GCA_964536675.1 uncultured Flavobacteriaceae bacterium | reverse complement strand
ACAGTTTTCGCTAATTCTAATTTTTGTTTTCCTTTTATGATGTTGAATCGTCCCCAACGTGCTTTTTCTAAACGAATTCCTTCTTCTTCCCAATTTATAATAAGTTTATCTATTTCTTTTTGTTTTTTAGCTTCAATAAAACTAAGCTTTTTTCTTCTTTTTAATAAATTCATATCCAAAATACAAAGCCAACACGCCTAAAAAATAATAAAAATACGATACTGGTTCTCCACTACCACCAACAGTTGTAAATAGTCGTTCCCAACGCACTTTACTAAAGCCTTTTTCATTTGTTTCCCAACTAAACCAAATCAATACTGGTTTACCTACCACATGATCAAAAGGCACATAACCCCAAGCACGTGCGTCTAAGGAGTTTTGACGATTATCACCCATCATCCAATAATAATCTTGTTTAAAGGTATAACTATCAACGTCTTTACCATTGATTAAAATATCATCTCCATTAATGATTAAATTATTATTTTCATATTCTCTAATAATTCGTTTATAAAAAGGTAATGAATTTTTATCTAGTTTAACTGTTTCTCCTTTTTTGGGTATATAAATTGGCCCGAAATTATCAGTATTCCAACCTAGAGAAGCTATATGCGGAAAAACATTACCATCCATACCTTTAGGTTGCATAGATTTTGTAACACTTTTTACAGTCGGATTTTTTGTTATTCTTGCAGCTTCCTTATCGGTTAAAGTTAATCTATAGTTTCCATCTTGCATTCGACCACCTTCCCTAACATTATATCTTTTTATGAGTGATGCCTGATTTATCGGTTGACCTTCAGTATTAACATAAAAGTTATACTGTATCTTAGCTCTTTCGTTATACTTAGTACGTTTTCCATTAATATATATATAGCCGTCACGTATTTCAAGAGAATCACCAGCTATACCAACACAACGCTTTACTAAATTTGTTTTTTTATCTATAGGTTTATAATAATTTCTATCTGGATAAAAATCGTTCATATCTAACAAAGTGTCTGCCGGTTGATTGAATACAACGATACTATTCCGTTCAATTTTTTGAAAACTAGGTAATCTTAGATATGGCAATTGTAATTTATTGAGTAAAGACGTTTCTTTTTTAGAAATATCATCACTAAACAAATATGATTTCTTTTTTATAAAAGGAATGGTATCATGTACCATTGGTGCAGCCACAGTAGTCATTGGTACTCTGGCACCATAATGAAACTTACTAACAAATAAAAAATCGCCTATTAATAAAGTTTTTTCTAAGGAAGAAGATGGTATAGTGTAAGGTTGCATAAAGTATGTATGCACTAATGTTGCAGCAATGATCGCAAAAGTTATAGAACTCACCCACTCGCCTGCTGAAGTTCTTGGCTGTAGACTTCTATCTTCAATATACTCAACATCAAGTATATAATTCACATAATAAATGTAAAAACCAAGTGTAAGAATTACTAAAATAGTATCTAGCCTTTTATTTTTACCAAAGCTTCTGATAGTTTCTACCCAAACAACTGGGAACATTAATAAATTAATAATAGGTATAAATAATAAAATCACCCACCATTTTGGTCGGTTGATAATCTGCATTAAAACAATACCGTTATAGATAGGTACTGCAGCTTCCCAAGCTTTTCTACCTGCTTTAACATATAGTTTCCAAGTACCAAAAAAGTGTATTACTTGAATTATTAAGAAAAATATTAACCATTCTATAAGTGTCATAATTGTATTTTATTTTGCAAATATATTTTATCCTGTCATTCCTGCCTTTCGTCTTCGCTCAAGATAAACTTTGGTAGGAATCTATTTTATTATCATCAAATTGATGAAATTTAGCTAAATATTAAAACTTCTAGATAAGTTCTTTTATTTCAACTGCGCTCAACATGATAGAGCTATATTAAAAGTAGCATCTTAAATTCCCAATACGTCTTTCATTGTATATACTCCTTTTTTACCTTGTAACCATTCTGCAGCTATAACAGCACCTAGTGCAAAACCATCCCTGTTTTTTGCTGTATGCTTAATTTCTATTTCATCAACAGCTGAAGTATAAGTTACACTATGCGTTCCCGGTACATTTTCTATTCGTTTTGATACAATAGGTATCATTTTATCATTATCCGTTACATTTAAACTCCAATTCTCTTTATCAGAATTATCAATAATACTTTTAGCCAATGTAATTGCTGTACCACTTGGAGCATCTAATTTTTGTGTATGATGTACTTCTTCCATATCAATTGCATACCAATTAAAATTGTGCATCATTTTAGCTAATTTAGTATTCAATTCAAAAAACAAGTTGACGCCTAAACTAAAATTAGATGCATAAATAAATGCTCCATTATTTTTATTACAATTTTTAACTGCAACATTAAATTTATCTAACCAACCAGTTGTTCCTGAGATTATTGGAATATTTTTATTAAAGCATTCATTTATATTGTTAAAAGCTGAGTTTGGTGTACTAAAATCAATAGCAACATCTGCAATCTCGATATTAAAATATTTAGTATCTACATCAATCTTAACCACAATTTCATGACCTCGTTCTACTGCAATTCTTTCAATTGTCTTACCCATTTTACCATATCCGAACAAAGCTATCTTCATTTATCAATTCTTAAAAGTTAAAACTTAATGTTGCACCTACCATTGTTTGGTTTGTAACAGGTTCAGTAAAAAGTGTTGGGTTAAATGATATATTAGTATCTAATGCTTTATCAGGTAAATGTGCATCAACATTGGCTTCTACAATGTTTAAAATGTAGAATCCGATTGTAATAAATAATGAGAGGTCTCTATTCTTTTTAAACACTTCTTGCGCTCTACGTAAACCAGTATCACTAATTAATGGTCCATTAGTACCATCAAACTCATCTGGTCTACCAGATCGTCTTAACTTAAAAGCTGTTCTATATCTTTTATAATTAGTATTGTTGTTAAAATAAAAATAACCGCTAGTACCTATTGCGCCCCATACTATTGGTATTTTCCAATATTTTTTATTATATGCTTGACCTAAGCCTGGTAATACAGCTGAATAAAATGCAGCTCTTGAAGGTGCTAAAATATCCATTCCTTGGACTAAAACAACAGAGTCTTTTGTTTTTATTTTCAGATTACCAGATGTGTTTTGTGCAATTGCATTTGTACAAATAAAACAAAAAATTATGCTATAAAACCACCATTTGAGCATTTATTGTAATAGTTTTTTTATACGATTAAAATCGTTTTCTGAACTAAAAGGAATTACAATTTTTCCACTATCTATTGCTGTTAATCTCACTTCAACTTTATTCCCTAAGTACTCACTAATTTCGATAGTACCCTTACGAATATAAGCTGGAGATTCCTTTACGTGTTTTATTACACTTTCTGTTGATCGTCCTTCACGTAAGTTTTTTACCAATTGTTCAGTTTGCCTTACAGATAATTTATTACGGATTATTTTTTCGTAAATATCGAGCTGTTTAGAATAGTTTTCAATGTTGATTAAGGCTCTACCATGTCCCATACTTAGAAATCCATCACGCATACCTGTTTGGATAATCGGATCTAGTTTTAGTAATCTTAAATAATTGGTAACTGTAGCTCTTTTTTTTCCTACCCGGTTACTCAACTCTTCTTGAGTCAACTTTATCTCTTCTATTAAACGTTGATATGATAATGCTACTTCTATAGGGTCTAAATCTTTACGCTGAATATTTTCAACCAATGCCATTTCTAACATTCTTTGATCATCAGCCAAACGAATATATGCGGGTATTGTAGTTAAACCTATTAATTTAGAAGCTCTAAAACGTCGTTCACCTGAAACTACTTGAAATTTATTTCCATCTAATTTCCTTACCGTAATAGGCTGAATAATACCTAATTCTCTAATAGAACTAGCTAACTCTCGTAATGCTTCTTCATTAAAATAGGTTCTAGGTTGATATGGATTCATTTCAATAGAAGCTAAATCAATTTCTACGATACTACCAACTACTTTATCTGCATTTTTATCTTTAACTGATTGAATATCTTCTACCGAAGTATTCAATAATGCAGATAAACCTCTACCCAATGCTTGCTTTTTTACAGCTTTAGCCATTACTATTCTTTTTTAAAATTTCGTGTGCTAAGTTAATATAATTTACGGCTCCTTTACTTGTGGCATCATAAGCAATAATACTTTCACCAAAACCTGGTGCTTCACCCAGTTTAATATTTCGCTGGATGATAGTTTTGAAAACCATATTATGAAAATGTTTTTTTACCTCTGCTACCACTTGATTTGATAAACGTAAACGTGAATCGTACATGGTTAATAATAAGCCTTCTATATCTAATTCTGTATTATGTACTTTTTGTACACTTTTAATTGTATTTAATAATTTACCTAAACCTTCTAACGCGTAGTACTCACATTGAATAGGTATAATTACTGCATCAGCTGCTGTTAATGCATTCAAGGTAATTAAACCTAATGAAGGTGCGCAATCAATCACTATATAGTCATAATTATCTTTTATTTCTTTGAGAGCCTCTTTTAACTTATACTCTCTTTTCGCTTTATCAACCAACTCTAATTCAATCGCTACTAAGTCTATATGTGCGGGAATAATATCTACATTTGGTGAATTCGTTTTTACGATGATTTCTTTAGCTTTTACCGAATGTAATAATAGTTGATATGTACCATGTTTAACACTCTCAACATCAAGCCCTAAGCCCGATGTAGCATTTGCTTGCGGATCGGCATCAATTAACAATACTCTTTGCTCTAATACGCCTAAAGCAGCGGCAAGATTAACTGATGTCGTTGTTTTACCTACTCCTCCTTTTTGATTGGCAATAGCTATAATTTTTCCCATTAAAATATAATGATTTTAGAGGTTATAAAAATACAACTATTTATGAGTTTCTAAAATGAAGTTGTGAACAATACATCAACAAAAAACTGCCAAAAAAAATAATAGTGTTTTTGGCAGTTCATACAAGTTATAATTTAGCTATTTATTCCTGATTTTCAGGGTATAAAATAGCCAAAATATGTCCACCTGAAAGGTATTTTTTTGCAATAGCTTGTATATCTGAAGCGTTGATATCATCAATTTCTTTAGTTTGACCAATTATTTTTGATCTATCTTTTTTGTTGAAATCTGCATTTTTTAAAGAATTTATCCAATATTTATTCTTTTTTAAATTCTCTTTATATTCTAATAATTGAGCTTCTTTGATTTTAGCTACATCTTTCTCTAAAGGTCCATTATCAATAATGCTTTGCACTTCAGCTAAAGCAGCATCTTTTAATTTAGTAACGTTTTCCGGTCCACAAGGAAAAGAGATTGTAAAACTATATGAACCGTAAGGATATTTATTTATAGTACCTCGTGCTCCTACACCATATACACCGCTTTCTTCCTCACGAAGTTTCTCAATTAGTTTTATAGACAAAATTTCTCCTAAACTTTTAAATAAATGCGCTTCTTTAGCGTCATAAGTAGTTTCACCTGAAAATTGAATTCTTACACTACTTTTAGGCTCAGTACCTTTTTTAATAATTTTTTCATGAGAGCCTGATAAAGACCTATAACCATGGTCTTTAAATTCTTCACGGGTATCATTACTTGGTAAACTTGCTATATATTGCTTTACAAAAGTTCTTAGTTTTTCTTCATCAAAATTACCTACAAAGTAGAAATTAAAATCGCCTGCATTAGCAAAACGTTCTTTGTACTTTGTATATGCTAATTCATAATCTGCATTATCCCAATCATCAGAAGTTGGGAAGCCTACATACCTTTTATTATTTTTATTTAAAAATTTACTAACTTCTATTTGGAAATAAAAATTTGGGTTAGATAAAATATTACCCAAAAATGCTTTTTGTTTTGTTACAAACGAATTAAAGGCCTTATCATCTTTATTCAGCTTTGTGAAATATAAATGTGTTAATTGAAACAAGGTTTCTAAATCTTTTGGTGTAGAATTACCTCGTAACCCTTCACTAGTACCACTAATAAAAGGTGTTACTCTTGCTATTTTACCTGATAAAAGTTTACCTAAATCTGTCTTACTAAAACCATTTACCCCTGCTTCTGGTAATCCTCTATTAGCATTTGCAGTTTTTTTATAAGTATCTGTATCATATAAGGACGTACCACCATAGCTAAAGGCTTCTAATAACACCTCATCATCTTTAAAATCAGTTTTCTTATAAGTAACCGTAGCTCCATTAACTAAAGTTAAAGTAGTTGTACCTAAACTTTCGTTTTTCACTTCTTTTACAATTGCACCCATTTTCGGCAAATCAGTCATTAGGGCATCACCTAAGTCAGTATCTTCATAGGGTTTAATATCAGCTTTTTCAACTGCTGCCATTACATCTAATACTTGTTGTTCGGTTACTTTAGGGATGTCTTCCTTATGAGCTCCAGTCAATACCACCACTCTATTATCATCACGTAAATAATTATTAATCAACAAGCTAACTTCTTTTAAATCAATTTTTTGTAATTCATTTTTATACATCTCATACTCCCATTCAATACCGGGAATTGGCTCTTGTTCTAAGAAGTTACGTACATACTCTCCTACAAAATTTCTAGATTCAGTTTTGTCTTTATTCTTGTATGATTTTTCCATACGTGCCATGACATCTTTTTTGGCTCTTTCAAATTCACCTTTTTGGAATCCATATCGTTTTACACGTTCATTTTCTTCTAATAATACTTTTAATGCATTCAATTGACCTGTAGGGCTTGTAATAGCAAATGATTGATATGCATTTTTACTTCTTGCCCAAGTACCTCCATAATAAGATGATCCAAAAACAAAAGGTGGATTTTCTCCATTACGTAATTCATCTAAACGGTTATTGATCATCTGAGAGAATAACCTTTTTACCATTGATTTTTTATAATCATCAACTGTAACCTCAGCTTTTGGTAAGCCATCATCTTTATATAATAACTGTACTCTATTGAATGTTGCTTCCTTATCTGTTTCAACAGCTACTAGGGTTTCTTTATGAGTTGGTACCTCATATACTTTACGTTCACGAGGATTCTCAACGGCAGGTTGCTTACCAAAATGTTTTTTAATTTTTGCTTCTAATTTATCTAAGTCAACATCTCCAACTGCTATAACAGCCATTAAATCAGGTCTATACCAATCTTTTCTAAATCTACGTATAGTTTCATAACTAAAATTCTCTAAAATATCTTTTTTACCAATTGGTAAACGTTTAGCATACTTAGAATTATGCATAATTTTGGGTAAATAGTTAGCTAACATACGTTTTTCAGCACCTAATCCTAAACGATATTCCTCTAATACAACACCTCTTTCCTTGTCAATTTCTTCACCTGTAAGTAATGTATTAAAAGCCCAATCTTCAATAATTTGAAATCCTTTTTCCAATTTTTCTTCATTATCACTTGGTATCGGTAAAATATAAACCGTTTCATCAAAACTAGTATATGCATTTAAGTGTGCTCCAAATTTTACACCAATGCTTTGCAAATAATCAACCAATTCGTTTTTCTTAAAGTTTTTCGTACCGTTAAAGTTCATGTGTTCCATAAAATGAGCCAACCCCTGTTGATCATCATCTTCTAAAATTGAACCAGCATTTACAACAAGTCTCAATACTACTTTGTCTTCCGGCTTACCATTATTACGAATATAATAGGTTAAACCATTGGCTAGTTTACCTGTTCTTATATTTGGATCGATAGGAATTAAACCTGAATTAATTTCGCCTCCAGTTTGTTGCGTGTCTTTTACAATAACTTCTTGCGCAAAAGAATTGCCTATAAAAAATAATAGTGCAATTAATAAAATTAGTTTCTTCATAATTATTGATTTTTGATTAATGTTAATCATTGCTTTTAAATTTTATTTTTTTTCTTTTTTTGACCGTATCATAGCTTCTAATTTATCCCACATTTCTTGAGGGATTG
>CAZHYX010000143.1:0-8051 GCA_964536675.1 uncultured Flavobacteriaceae bacterium | reverse complement strand
AAAATTGTTTTCCTTCTTCTAAATTAGTAATTGCCAATAACTCATTAAAAGAAGCGCCTGCGCAAAAAGTTGTATCGCCTTCACTTTGTAAAATAATAACACTTATAATAGTATCATCACTTAAACGATTGATATTTTCTATCAGTCTGTTGAGTAATACTGTTGGAAACGAATTACTTGCCGGATGGTAAAATGTTACCGTAGCAATGTTATCTCTCATGCTTGTTAGTACAGTTCCTGTATTCATTTGAATTATGCTTCAAGTAATTTAGTAACTTCTTTTTTTAATTTTGGAAGATGATTTATAATAATATTCCAAACTTGTGTATTCTCTATCTCATCATATCCATGAACAATTTTATTTCTAGCATCTACAATTCTTCTTGCATTTGAGATTTTAATATCAGGATTTATTTTCAATAATTTACTTGTAGCTTCTCCAATAATTTCTATATTTCTTTCTACTGCATCTTGAAGCATATTATTTTTTTCATATTCTTCAAAAACCTTTTTTTTACCAATATAAGTATCAATATTTTCAATACTATTTAGTATATCAAAAAAATATTTTTTTATAATATTTGAATTATCCATAAACTAATTCTTTGGTTTTATTGATTTCGTTTATTAGATAAGGATTCTTTAAAGAGTTTTCAGTTATCAAATCTATTTCTCTTTTGAATAAATTTCGTAATTCATCATGTAAATTCCACCATAATTCACCTTTTTCTAACGGTGGAATATTTTTCTTAAAAGAGATTAAAAAATCAATATCACTTTTAGAATTAAACTTCTTTGTATTGGCAGAACCAAAAAGAAAAGCTTTTTCAATTTTATGAGATTTAAAAATTCTTGTTACTTCTTTTTTATGTTTAATTATAAATTCATTCATAATATTTCTGTTAAATTAGCTGCATTAGCACTAACACTTCTATCAATTTTTCGCATCAAACCTTGTAATACTTTTCCCGGACCAACTTCGGTAAATTCAATAGCTCCATCAGTTATCATTTGCTGTATAGATTGTGTCCAACGCACAGGAGAAGTGAGTTGTGCTATTAAATTCTTTTTAATATCAGCAGCATTATTTACTGCGCTAGCTGTTACATTTTGATAAATAGGACAAGTAGGTTCATTAAAGGCGGTGTTTTCTATCGCCGATGCTAATTCTTCTCGTGCAGGCTCCATTAAAGGTGAATGAAAAGCACCACCTACTGGTAATATTAATGCGCGTCTAGCACCTTCTTCTAGTAAGGATTCGCATGCTTTATCAATTGCTTTAATTTCACCTGAAATAACTAATTGCCCCGGACAATTATAATTAGCTGCAACGACTATACCGTCAGTCATAGCACAAATTTTCTCGACAACATCATTTTCTAGTCCTAATACTGCAGCCATAGTTGAAGGTTGTAATTCACAAGCTTTTTGCATAGCTAATGCTCTTTGAGAAACTAATTTTAGTGCTTCTTCAAAATTTAAAACACCATTTGCAACTAAAGCCGAAAATTCGCCTAATGAATGACCAGCAACCATTTGTGGTTTAAAATCATCACCTAATGTTTTAGCCAAAGCTACTGAATGTAAAAAAATAGCTGGTTGGGTTACTTTGGTTTCTTTTAACTGCTCAGCTGTACCTTCAAACATAATGTCTGTAATAGAAAAGTCTAAGATAGTATTAGCATCTTCAAATAGCTGTTGTGCGATAGGCGATTTTTCATATAGGTCTAAACCCATTCCTGAAAATTGTGCTCCCTGACCGGGAAAAATATATGCATGCATGTATAATCTGAATTAGTTAAGCTACAAAAATAGAAAATTTGTATGTAACATTTATTTTATACTTTAGTAAATCATGAAGATATCACAAAAATTACTGGCTTATAAAATATATTTGGCTTTAGCAGCACTATTTATCACTTCTTTAGTAGTTTCTAATTTAATTTTTCAGAAATTTTTTTATTGGAATTTTTTAGATCTTTACACCTTTAAAATATCTGTTGGTATTTTACCATATCCTATTACTTTTTTAATTACTGATCTAATTTCAGAGATCTATGGAAAGAAAAAAGCCAATCAAGTAGTCATGGTTGGTATTTTTGCTTCTTTTTTTTCAATGGCAATTATATATGTTGCAAATAATGTTCCTGCAATTGATGCTTCGCCTATTGGGGATGAATTATTTACAAAAGTTTTTGGTTTATCACCAATAGCTGTACTAGCATCAATGATTGCGTATTTATTTGCCCAATTTATTGATATTCGAATTTTTCACTTTTGGAAAGATTATACCAACGGAAAACATTTGTGGTTACGTAATAATTTCTCAACTTTTACTTCTCAATTTATTGACACTTTAACGGTTTTATTATTATTGTGTTCTTTTGGTGTTTTACCTTGGGATATATTTTATGACTTATTAATAAGTGGATTTTTATTCAAGGTATTGATTGCCTTATTAGATACTCCAATCTTATATTTAGTAGTTTATTATTTTAGAAAATTATTTAATCTTGAAGTAGGTGAGGAAATTGATTTAGATACTTAAAACCTCATTACTAAGGCAAATACAAAATTCAGATTAAACAAATTTATTTTTAATAGCATAAATTACTAATCCCACTCTATTTTTTACTTCTAATTTTTTAAAGAGCTGTTCACGGTATCCATCAATAGTTTTGGGGCTTAAATTCATAACATTCGCAATTTCTTTATAGGTCATTTCTGTACTTGCTAACTTTAAGAATTCTAACTCTCTTTTTTGAAGTTTTATATTGGCTTTTTTATTATCAGTATTTAGAGAACCTACCAAGGTGTCCGAAACTCTTTTGGTATGATAGAAACCTTCTTTAAGTACACTATCTAAAGCTTCTAATAAAATATCAGGATGAATATCTTTTAGTAAGTAACCTTTAGCTCCGTTTCTAATCATTTTTAAAATTGAACTCTCATCATCATCCATAGATAATGCTAATACTTTAATACTAGGAAAATTCTTTTGTAGCCAATTGGTCGTTTCTATACCATCCATAATAGGCATATTCATATCCATTAAAGCAATTTCAGGTAAATTAGATGTTTTATTCAAAACTTCTATAAATGCCTGACCGTTATTTGCTTCATGGGTAACTTTAAAATGATCAAAAGTATTGATCAACCCCTTTAGCGATTGAGCAAAAAGTATGTGATCGTCAATTATTGCAATGGCATGTTTACTCATCTTCTTTTGTTAGTGTATAGGTTAAAGTTAGTGAAACTCCTTTATCTTTTTCAGATTTTAATTTTAATTTGGTGTCAATTAACTTTGCTCGACTTTTCATATTGAGCAATCCAGAACCTTTTTGTATAGTTTTTTCGTCAAAACCAATACCAAAATCTTGTGCTTTTATAATTAAATAAATATCAGTATAGGTTATTGTAACATTGAGTTTTGCAGTTTTAGAATGCTTTAAAGAATTAGATAAAAACTCTTGTAAAATTCTAAACAAAATAATCTCATCTTTTTGATTGATAGCAACTGATTTTCCTTCAATAGTAAAAGTGGCTCTGATAAAATTCAAACGATTAAATCTGTCAACCTCTAATTGTATTGCCTCCTCTAACCCTATATTTTTAACGACTTCTGGATTCAATAATTTTGACAAAGTTCTAATCTCTTGTAAGCTTTTAGAAATAATTTCACCTGCTTCATTAACTAATGCTTTTTGTTTATCTGCTAAACCAGGGTGTAACATATTCAATTGCATTTTGGCAACGGAAAGTAATTGCCCTATATTATCATGTAGTTCCCAGCTAATATTTTGTAAGGTTTGTTCTTGAGTTTCAAGTTGTGCTTTAATAATTTCTTCCTCAAAACGTTGTTTTGCTTCTTTTTGTTCAAATAAAAATTTAACTTTTCTATTTTGAAAAATGCTAAAAATGATAATAATAACAACAATCAACAACACAACAGTTAATGTTGTTATTAAAATTAAGATTGTTGTACTTTCTTGCTCCAAAATATCATTATTAATTTAAGAAAGATAATTATTCAGAAGTAAAGGCTGATAATTTATTTTTAATAATATTACGTAATGTTTTATTATCAATCAATAACTTGTTCTTCAGTTGCTGAAAAATAACAAATAACACTATCATAGCAATAGTAAATACTAATACTATGATAGTAGTTATAATGATAATTAATGTTACTCTTTCTTGCTCCATATAAAACCAAATGTAAAAGTTGCATACATGATAATTGACAATATATACATAATTAGAAATAATTGATGAACCCCTTTTATTATAGCATAACCGTTAATTTTTATAGTAAAAGGGATGGTTCCAGAATGAAATAATAGTAAACCAACACTAATCCAAAACAATAATGTTCTATGAAAAAGTACTATTTTATTAGATTTTAATAATTCAATAAAATAAAATATAATGGTTACTATTATAGTAAGAGATCCAAAAATAAAAGGTATTTCAGACCATTCAAGAAGGAAATTCTGAATAACTGTCCAGTTTACTATAGATATAATTAAATAACTTATTAAAAAAATTTTAATCCATAGTTTATATTTAATATTTTTAATTTCTTTTATATAAATATAAAAAAGAATCGGAAAAAAAATAGTGTATAATAGATTGACTATCCAAATATTATAAATTTCTCCATTCTCATCAATATGTACTAAAATTCCATTATTTTTTATATAATCTCCAAAGAATTCAGTAAAAACGATATACCATAATAAGTATAAAAAATATTTTAAGTGAGTATGTTTATATTTAAAAAAAAATATCACACCTGTTATGGCAGCTATAAGCTCAAAATATTTTATTGAACCTCTAATTTGTGCTGTTGATATGTCTATTATTAAACTCAATTAGTTTATTCTAATTAATGTTATCATTTGGTGGACTTCCAGTACCAACATTTAGCAATAGACCTTCTCCAGCTACTATGGAATTTGTATTGAAAAAACTAGCCTTATTTACTGTTTTACTTTGTTGAGTCTGTCTTGTTATATGATTCAGAACATCTTTTAAATAGACTACTTTTTCTTCATCTCCTTCTTGCACTAAAGTATAACCCGATCGTGAATTACCTTTAGTAGTGGTAGTTGGCGCAATAAAAAATGTTTGATGGTTTTTTTCATCGCCTAATCCTGTATTATTAGGATAGACACTAAAATAAAACTTTAATCCTTCAGGTTTTATATCGTTTTCAGTCGATTTTTTTTCGATAAAAGTAATATATTCTTTAATGGTTTTTAAATCAAACCAAACGGTTCTTGTGTCTTTAAATTTATTATCATTATATAATTTCTGAAGTGTATCTCTAGTTATTGCAATGCGTTGCTCACCATAATTTTTATACAGAACAACAGCTTCGTCTAATTTAATTAGGTGTGCTAAAAGTTCTTTTGAAGGTTCTTTATTTTCTTGGTCAGGTTTTTGACAATTATTACAAGAAACGATAAATATAAAACACAATAAAAAAGCGATTCCTTTTAAAATTCTAAATTTAGAAGTTTTATTCACAAAAAATATATTTGTTTTTTTGTGTTCGTGATTTTTCTTTGAAAAGTTCATAATAAATGGTTTAAAATTAGATAACTGCAAATTACTAATTATTACGTAGATGAAAAAAGGGGATTTTTCCCCTTTTTTGTCTGGGGAAAAATCCCCTTAAAATTCAGGACTTTTCCTCTTGCCAGAGATTTAATAATGACTCAAATTTGTAACTGAAAAAGAAAGAGTAAAAAGAGAAGTTTTTAGATTGTAAGAAACAAAATTAATTCCCTTTCTTCCGCTATGAAAAGATTTGAGACAATGGGGAAATTGTTATGAAAAGAATTGTTTACAGTCTAAAGGCTTCTTATTTAATATTAAGATTCACATAATATCCTTCACTACCACGTACATTAAACACCGTATCATCTTCAAAAATAAGATATTGACCTTTAATGCCTTTCAGTAAGCCAGAATAATTAGGTGTCTTACTAAGATTTAAACTTTTCAACTTTACAGGATATTGTAGTACAGGAAATTCTACTGGTGTTTCTTTAGAATTATTTTCTAAATAATATTGTTTTGCTTCTTCTGGAATATGAACTGATAATTTTTCTTTTTCAGCAAGCAAATCAACATCTAGAACATCATTAGTTAGCATTTTACGCCAGTTGGTTTTATCAGAAATATATTCTTTGAGAGCTATTTCTGTAATTCCGGCAAGGTATCTATTAGGTGTTTCAACAATTTCTATAGCTTCATGAGCACCTTGATCTATCCAACGTGTAGGAATTTGATCTTTTCTGGTAACACCAACTTTAACATTGCTTGAATTTGCTAAATATACAATATGTGGTTGCAATTGCATTCTTTTTTCATAAGCTAAATCTCTATCTTCTTTGTCTAGATGTGCTGTGCTTAATTCCGGGCGCATGATCCAATCTGCTGCCTGAGGTATTTCAAAAAAGCAATTTTTACAAAAACCTTGTCTGTAGATAGGTTTGTCTAAATGACAATTCAAACATTCGTATTTTAAAAATGAGATTTCTAAGGTTTTATTTAATACTTGATTTAAGTTGATAAAATCATTTTCCATCATCAAATAATATTGAACAGGCGGACCAATTTCTGTTCTCATTTTTTTTAATACACCTCTATATGTCATAAATTTCAATTTTTAAATTCCCCAAAACAAAGTTGTTATTTTGAATTTAATTAGTACTAACAACTCGTATTGTTTCTTTTACCTTTTCTGCTACTTGTCTTGCCTTATTCAAGTCTCTATGAACTATGGTTACATGTCCCATTTTACGGAAAGGTTTTGTTATTTTTTTACCATAAATATGTGGTGTAACTCCATCCATTTGTAAAATAATATCCATGTTCTTATAAATTACTTCACCGGTATAATCTTCTTCTCCTACTAAATTTACCATAACACCACCAACTTTACTTGAAGTATCACCTAAGGGCAGATTTAAAATAGCACGTATATGTTGTTCAAATTGATTAGTATATGAGGCTTCTATACTATAATGACCACTATTGTGGGGTCTGGGAGCAACTTCATTTACCAATATTTCATCATTTTGAGTCAGAAATAATTCAACGGCTAACAAACCAACATGTTTAAAAGATTCTGAAACTTTTAAGGCAACTTCTTGGGCTTTTTTCGCAATTTCTTCGGGTATTCTAGCAGGGCAAATCACATATTCAACTTGATTCGCTTCAGGATGAAATTCCATTTCAACAACTGGATATGTTTTTACATCACCTTTTACATTTCTAACAACAATAACCGCCAACTCACTTTTAAAAGGAATTAATTCTTCAGCAATACACTCTACGTTTGGTAAACCTTCTAAATCAGTAACAGTTTTTACAATTTTAACTCCCGTACCATCATAGCCAAACTGAGTGCTTTTCCAAACAAAAGGAAAAGTCAAAGCTTTGTGCTTTATTGCAGTTAAAAGCTCACTGGTAAAAGTAAAACAAGAAAAAGGAGCTGTAGGAATATTATGGTCTAAGTAGAACAATTTTTGAGTTGCCTTGTTTTGAATGGTTCTCAATGTTTTTGAAGATGGATAAACATTTATACCTTCTTTTTCTAATTGTTCTAAAGCATTTGCATTTACATTTTCAATTTCTATAGTTAAGGTATTTACTTTTTTACCAAACTCATAAACAGTATCATAATCTAAGAGGTTACCTTGATGAAATTCATTACAAATAGTAGCGCAAGAAGCATCTTTTGAAACGTCTAAAACACAAGTATAAATATCGAATTTTTGAGTTTCGGTCAGTAGCATTCTACCGAGTTGACCTCCACCGAGGATACCCAATTTAAAACCAGAAGAAAAATAATTGTTCACTTAAAAATACTTTCACACAAAAGTAAGCATCTTCTTTAAAAAGCCCTAAAAATTTGTAATAATTAAAGTTTCTCCATTTTTAATTACCCTGTATTGTCTGGCAGCAAATGGAGTACCGCTTTGTGGAGATCCATCAAGGATAGAAAATTCACTATTATCACAAGAACAAAACATCAG
>CAZHYX010000142.1:0-8055 GCA_964536675.1 uncultured Flavobacteriaceae bacterium | reverse complement strand
AGAAAACCAAGAGAAAAAGAAAGATAATAAAATTATATTACAATCTCCCACAATTATAATATTAAAGAAAAAAATAAAAGAAAAAAAGAAAAAACAACATAAATCTAAATCATCATCAACTAAAAAAGGGCAATTAAATAGGACATTCAATGGGCGGTAAAACAGCCATGTTATTTGCAGTTAACTATTCTGAAAAAGTAAATAAACTGATTGTGGCAGATATTGGCCCGAAATTTTATCCTAGACATCATGATATCATTTTAGAAGGTTTGAGTGCAGTTGATTTTTCTCAACAAAAATCTCGAAAAGAAGTAGAAGTAGTACTTCAAAACTATATCCCAGAAATTGGTATCAGACAATTTTTACTCAAAAATGTGTATTGGAAAACAAAAGAACAATTAGCATTTCGCTTTAATTTAAATGGTTTGTTAAATAATATTGATGAAATAGGTGTTGCCTTACCTTCACAAAGTGTTTTTAATAGAGAAACCCTATTTCTAAAAGGTGATAATTCAGGATATATTAATATTAATGATAAAAGTTTGATAGAAACTCATTTTCCTAAATCTGAAATTGTAACTGTCAAAAATGCAGGACATTGGCTACATGCAGAGAATCCTAATGATTTTTATGACCATGTTGTCAGTTTTTTAGCAGAATAATGTTTTGGCATAATTATCGCATACGTCATTACAAAAAAGAAAAGAAATTTATAGTGCCCCCCTGAGCGTAGTCTAAGGGTTAATCTGATAAAGTTTCCTTTCTATTAAACAATTATTATGAAGATTATATTAAAAATGCTATTGACAGCTATCGCGGTTATAATATTAGCACAATTTTTACCGGGAATTCATGTAGCTACTTATACAACAGCAATTATTGTAGCTGTTGTATTAGGTCTATTACGAATTTTTGTAAGACCCTTATTGATATTTTTCACCTTACCATTAACAATAGTTACTTTAGGTTTATTCCTTTTTGTAATAAATGCCCTAATTATATTATTGGCAGATAAATTAATTGACGGATTTCATGTAGATGGATTTCTATACGCACTACTTTTTAGTTTGTTGCTATCGTTTTTTCAATCTATATTATATTCCTTTTTAAAAGAGAACCTGCCCGACGGTAAGGCGGGAAAACAATAATATAGGGCAAACGTATCAAGGTATTTCTACTACTCCCGAGGATTAGGAACACCAAATATCTTTTGTTCTTCGATGAATTATAAAAAATAATACAAATTTTTGAAAATTCAACAAATTTTCAATAGTGAAATAATAATAATGATTTTTAAAAAAGTTTAATTCGTGTATTTGTGGCTTTTTATCAATATATGATTTTAATGCGTTTTCCATAAACAATAACACCTATTAAATTGTTTTATGGCAGAAATTTACTAATTTTGCGCCCCTTTACGGATTTAAAGTTTAAGCTAAGAGAAATAATATTGAAATGAATATTACTAGAGAAAATATAGACACATTAAATGCAGTTGTAAAAATTGATGTTACTCAAGATGATTATCAAAATAAAGTAACTGAAATTCTACAAGATTATCGTAAAAAAGCGAATATTCCTGGTTTTAGAAAAGGACATGTTCCTATGAGCTTGATCAAAAAGCAGTACGCTAAACCGGTAATGATTGATGAAGTAAATAAGTTATTACAAGAGTCTTTAAGCAAATTTTTAATTGAAGAGAAGTTAGATATTTTGGGTAATCCACTACCAAAAGCACAAGAAGATTTCTCATGGGATGCTGAAGCATTTTCTTTTGAATTTGAAGTGGGCTTAGCGCCAGAGTTTAAAGTAAACTTACAACCTAAAAAGGCAATTACACAGTATAAAATAGTTGCTGATAAAAAAATGTTAGACAATCAAACCGTTAACATGCAAGAGAGTTATGGTAAAATCATTTCGCAAGTAGAAGTGGCTGAAAACTCTAATGTAACAGGAACTTTTTTTAATAAGGAAAAAGAGATTGAAAAAAAATCAACTTTTAAATTAGATAAAATTAAAGGGAAAACGAATGTAAAAATGTTTGTGGGCGCTAAAGTTGGTGATATAATTACCTTAAAAACTAAAGGTTTATTTACTGATGATCATTTGTTACAAAATCATTTAGGTGTTTCGCATGATGATAATCACGGATTGAATATAGAAGTGCAGTTTACAGTTGAAGAAGTTTCTTATACTGAACTAGCTGAATTGAATCAAGAATTGTTTGATAAATTATTCGGTAAAGATATTGTAAAAACAGAAAAAGAATTCAGAGCACGATTAAGAGAAGATGCTGAAAAACAATTTGAGCAACAATCTGATCAACATTTATTGAATGCTGTTACAGAAAGTTTAATAGAAAACACAAAATTCGATTTACCGGCAGAATTTTTGCAAAAATGGTTAGCAATTGCAGGTGAAGAGCCTTTAACAGATGAGGTGGCAGCAGCTGAGTATAATCGTACAGAAAAAGGACTACGTTATCAATTAATAGAAGGTAAAATAAGTAAGAATCATAACTTACAAGTTACTTTTGATGAGTTAAAAGAATTTGCGAAAGGTTTTATTAAAAGTCAAATGGCACAATATGGTAACCCTAATCCTGAAGAAAAAGAATTAGATGAGATTGCAGACAGAATATTGAGTAATCAAGATGAAGCAAAAAGATTGTCAGATCAATTAATGAGTCAAAAATTATTGACTTTCTTTAAAGAAAATGTAAAACTAAAAACCAAAGAGATTTCGTTTGATGATTTTGTAAAAGAAGTTTATAAGTAAGCGAAGTGCAATACTGAACCCGTTTCAGTATCTCAATGTCATTCAGAATCCGCCAAGGTGAGGAAAAAACTTTACACTAACAAACAACCCGAAATTAACATTTCGGGTTGTTTGTTTAAAAATGATATAATTATTAAAATTTTAACAAACGTTAAACCTGACACTAATATATAATTAGTAATTTGTTAGTATATTTACCGTCTTAAAAGATTTAAAAACAACAACATGGATTACGGAAAAGAATTTGAAAAATTCGCTATAAAAGATCAAGGTATCAATAGCTTACATTATAATAAAATTATCAGTAGTATGAACCCAATGGGTTTAACACCTAATATTATTGAAGAACGTAAAATGAATATTGCGATATTTGATGTGTTTTCAAGGTTGATGATGGATCGCATTATCTTTCTAGGTACAGCTATTAACGATCAAGTAGCTAATATTGTTCAAGCACAATTATTATTTTTAGAAAGTGTAGATGCTTCAAAAGATATTTCTATCTATATCAATTCGCCCGGTGGAGGTGTATATGCCGGTTTAGGTATGTATGATACTATGCAGTTTATAAAACCAGATGTAGCTACTATTTGTACAGGTATGGCTGCTTCCATGGCAGCAGTTTTAATGTGCGCCGGCGAAAAAGGAAAACGTTCAGCTTTACCTCATTCTCGTATTATGATTCATCAACCAATGGGTGGTGCACAAGGACAAGCTTCTGATATAGAAATTACCGCTCGTGAAATTTTAAAGCTGAAAGCTGAATTGTATGAAATTATTGCAAAACATTCTGGTCAAACCGTTAAAAAAGTACATGACGATTCTGATAGAGATTATTGGATGAAAGCTGATGAAGCTAAAAAGTACGGTATGGTTGATGAAATTTTAACCCGAGATAAATAATAAATGGCTAAAAGCTAAGTTTTAACTTTATCATTCTGTTACAATAATACCAATTTATATGTAATGTTTTAAGTTAAAACGGTATTATAAAAAACCCAAAGAAAAGAAAATGGCAAAGAAAGAAGAATTAGAATGTTCATTTTGCGGACGTAAAAAATCAGAAACCAATTTATTGATTGCTGGTTTAGATGCTCATATTTGCGATAAATGTATTGAGCAAGCACATGGTATTGTATTAGATGAAATTACGGAAACTGAAGCAACCGGACTTTCAGCTGAGTTAGCACTAAAAAAACCAATAGAGATTAAAAATTTCTTAGATGAATATATTATAGGTCAGCACCAAGCAAAAAAGGTAATGTCAGTTGCTGTATATAATCATTATAAGCGTCTATTGCAAAAACCATCAAAAGATGATATTGAAATTGAAAAAAGTAATATCATATTGGTAGGCGAAACAGGTACAGGTAAAACATTAATAGCTAAAACGATAGCTAAAATGTTGAATGTTCCTTTTGCAATCGTTGATGCTACAGTATTAACTGAAGCAGGCTATGTAGGTGAAGATGTTGAAACTATTTTAACACGTTTATTACAAGTGGCAGATTATAATGTTCAAAAAGCTGAAAAAGGTATTGTTTTTATTGATGAAATTGATAAAATAGCCCGTAAAAGTGATAATCCTTCAATTACTCGTGATGTTTCCGGTGAAGGAGTGCAACAAGCATTGTTAAAATTATTAGAAGGCACAGTGGTGAATGTTCCGCCAAAAGGAGGAAGAAAACACCCTGATCAGAAATTTGTAGAAGTTGATACTAAAAATATTTTATTTATTGCAGGTGGTGCTTTTGATGGTATTGACAGAGTTATCAGCAAACGGTTAAATATGCAGGCCGTTGGTTATAGTGCTTCATTAAATGATAATAAAGTAGATGAAGATAACTTGTTGCAATATATAGTACCAAAAGATCTAAAAGATTTTGGACTGATACCTGAAATTATTGGTCGTCTACCTGTATTGACCTATATGAATCCGTTAGATGCACATACATTGAGAGCAATTTTGACCGAACCTAAAAATGCAATTATCAAACAATATGAAAAATTGTTTGAAATGGACGATGTCGATTTTTCAATTGATGAAAAAGCTTTAGAATACATAGTAGGCAAGGCAGTTGAGTACAAATTAGGTGCTCGTGGATTACGTTCATTATGCGAAGCAGTACTTACAGATGCCATGTTCGAATTGCCGAGTAGCGATGTGAAATCATTAAAAGTGACTCGAAAATATGCTGAAAATAAGCTTACTAAATCTACATTAAGCAAGCTTAAAGCGGTATCGTAACTTCAAAGAGACCTGACAGGTCTAAAATATGGAATCTTTAGAATACGGAAAATATTATCATATTTATAATCGTGGAATAAATGGTGAATCTATTTTTCTTACAAAAGATAATTACCAACATTTTTTAAAACTATATGATAAATATATTGAACCTATTGCGGAAATTTATGCTTGGTGTTTAATGAAAAATCATTTTCATTTTTTAGTTAGAATAAAAGAAGAGGAAAAAATAAGCATTGAGGTAAAAACCCCCGAAAGATTAATTTCACAAAAATTTTCTAATTTATTCAATGCATATAGTAAAGCATTTAATAAGAGAGAAAATCGTCATGGTACTTTGTTTGAAAGACCTTTTAGAAGGAAGAATGTTACAAATGATGATTATTTTAGAAAATTAATTATCTACATTCATATGAACCCTGTTCATCATAACTTTGTTGAACAATGTTTCGATTATCCTTGGAGTTCCTATTTGTCAATTATTTCAAATAAACCATCTAGGTTAAAACGAGGTGATGTTTTAGGGTATTTTGATGATAAAGCAAATTTTATTATTGTACATCAACAAAAAAATGATAATTTTAATTTAGAATTTAATTGGTAACTAAACCTGACAGGTTTCCAAAACCTGTCAGGTTTGAAAGATAAAACAAACAAAATGATCACCAGAAACACTATAGACAAAGTTTTTGAAACGGCTCGTGTTGAAGAAGTCATTGGTGATTTTGTTCAATTAAAAAAAGCAGGTAGTAACTTTAAAGGATTGAGTCCTTTTGCTGACGAAAAAACACCATCTTTTATGGTGTCACCTGTCAAGCAGATCTGGAAAGATTTTAGTACAGGTAAAGGTGGAAATGCCATTTCATTTTTAATGGAACACGAACATTATTCTTACCCTGAAGCAATTCGCTATTTAGCAAAAAAATATAATATAGAAATTGAAGAAACTGAGCAGTCTGACGAGCAAAAACAACAGGCTAATGAACGCGAAAGTATGTATTTGGTTTCTGAATACGCACGTAATTATTTCCATGACATTTTACTAAATTCTGAAAAAGGAAAAGCCATAGGTTTATCTTATTTTAAAGAGCGTGGCTTTACGGATGAAACCATTAAAAAATTTGAATTAGGTTATGCTATAGATCAATGGAGTGCCTTTACAGATGAAGCGATTACTAAAGGATACCAACTGGAGTTTTTAGAGAAAACCGGACTAACCATTGTTAAAGAAACGAAACAATTTGACCGATTTAAAGGCAGGGTAATTTTTCCTATTCATAGTATGTCAGGACGTGTACTGGGTTTTGGAGGAAGAATTTTAACTAGCGATAAAAAAGCAGCCAAATATGTAAATTCACCTGAAAGTGATATTTACCATAAAAGTAAAGTGCTTTACGGAATATTCCACGCTAAAAAATCAATAGCAAAAGAAGATAATTGTTATTTGGTTGAAGGTTATACTGATGTTATTTCTTTTAATCAAACGGGTATTGAAAATGTAGTAGCTTCTTCAGGTACAGCTTTAACTCCAGACCAAATACGTTTAATTAATAGACTAACACCAAATATTACTGTATTGTTTGACGGTGATGCTGCAGGTATAAGAGCTTCGCTTCGCGGAATTGATCTCATTTTAGAGCAAGGGATGAATGTAAAAGTGATTACTTTCCCTGAGGGAGAAGACCCTGATAGTTTTGCAAAACAAAATTCACTAGAAGCATTACAAGAATATTTAGCTGAAAATGCACAAGATTTTATCCAATTTAAGGTTTCATTATTAATGAATGAAACGCAAAACGATCCTGTAAAAAAAGCAGGGTTGATTCGTGATATAGTCGCAACTATTTCTAAAATACCAAATAATATTCAACGAGAAATCTATGTACAAGAATGTGCTAAGATCATGGATATTTCTGAAAAGGTATTATTCAGTGAATTGGCGCAACTTTCAAAAAAAGAATTACGAGATGCAGCTAAACGCCCGATTGATAGTCAACAGCCTTCTTTTGAAATAGTTAAAAATAAACCACAATTAGAAAATGTCAATCAATTAGATAGGTTAGAAAAAAAACTGATTGAAATATTATTATTATACGGAAATATTGAAGTTGATTTTGTTGATTTTATCGAAATAGAAGACGAAGAAGGTAATATAAAAATTGAAAAAGAGAATTATCAAAATACAGTTGCTAAAGAGGTTTATTTACATCTGCAAGACGATGAAATTGAGTTTAGCAATGAAACTTTTAAAAAGATTTATTACAACATGATACACCAGTTAAATCAAAACGAAAGTATTGATACTGATAGTTTTATCAATCATGAAGATATTGAAATAGGTTCTACTGTCTCTAATATTTTAATGGATGATGAAAAGTATGCGTTAAGTGATTGGGCACGTAAAGAAATTTATGTAAAAACAAAAGACAAATATTTGCCAAAGTTGGTGATGGATGCTATTTTAAACCTACGTAGAATTTTAATTGAGCTCAAAATAAAAGAATTACTAACCGAATCATTAAACAAAGAAGAAATAGAAGAGGAAAAAGCTGAAGATGAAAAAGAGAATAACCACGTTATGTTAGAAATGGTGGTTAATTATACCTCACTTAAAAAATTGTTGTACGAAAAGTTAAATAGGGTGGTTTAATCAAACCCTTCACTAAAGAACTCTTCTAAAGTAATATCCAGCGCTTTTAAAACTTTAAGTAAACTAGAAAAGCGTAAATCTTTACCTTTTTCATACCTACCATATTGAGCTCTAGGTATATTATTGTCAAAAGCAAATAATTCATAATTGGTATAGCCTTTCTCCTTACGCAATTGCCTGAGTCTTTTACCTAAATTTTGAAGCTGTTTTGATGTAAAATCATCTTTATTTGCCATGTAACAAATAAAGAGAAGTTGACACTTATTTGTTACCATTCATTAATTACTACTTATAAGTAGTTTAAAATATTTTTCGTATATTCGTCCTAGTTTAATTAAACTGAACTGGGGAGGTCAGTTAATAAAGTATCAAATAGCTC
>CAZHYX010000141.1:3946-8155 GCA_964536675.1 uncultured Flavobacteriaceae bacterium | reverse complement strand
GCTGATGTGGTTATTATTGATACAGCCGGTCGTTTACATAATAAAGTAAACTTGATGAATGAGTTAACCAAAATAAAAAGAGTTATGCAAAAAGTTGTTGAAGATACGCCACATGAAGTATTATTAGTGTTAGATGGTTCTACAGGGCAAAATGCTTTTGAACAAGCCAAACAGTTCACTAAAGCTACTGAAGTTACCTCGCTAGCTGTTACTAAGTTAGATGGTACGGCTAAAGGAGGTGTTGTTATTGGTATTTCTGACCAATTTCAAATTCCGGTAAAATATATTGGTGTTGGCGAAGGTATTGATGACCTACAAGTTTTTAATAAGATTGAGTTTGTAGATTCTTTTTTTAAATAGATAAGTGATTAGTTTCACTACGTTGTTCCTTTTTTTTCTGAATAAATCAACTAAAAAAATAAAAGAGGTACTCACTTAACCCAGAGACCTCTTTTATAATATTCCTTCAATGATTCTCATAAATCAACTTGACCAAAAAAGAAAACGAAAATATGAAGGAAAAAGAAAGTGTTGTTTGGTTAACAAATAATGTTGACTCATAATATAAATTATAATTTTTTACTGGTTGTAGTAAGTAAACTGCTATTTTCTATCTTTTTGATAAGACGAATTGATTTTACTATAGATTTAAATAGCGGATTGAATTTTTGATACTGAAAATTTAAGTCACTATCTGTCGTATTATTTATGACACATTTAATTTGTAATACATTACTCTCTGATAAATAAAGATGCTCAACAATATGTTTATTCTGTACTGCCTTAGACTTATAATTTGTCAGTTCATGTTGACTTACTTGTGTAATGGCACTATTTTTTATAGGTATATTTTTCGTACTTAGGGTGACTGTAACATTACCAGTACCTAATTCACTTCTAAATTTTTTTAGACTTGCAGGTGAACCTTTACCAATATCTTTCCAACTTTTGGGTATTTGTATACTAAGATTGACCTTATCAAAGTTTTCATGACTTTTTATAGTATACGTATCAATATGGTTTTCTAAAAATTCATCAACAGGATTGTCTTGGTATTTATAAGCTAACAATGTTTCTATTACAGGAGATTCAATAGGTTCTTGTAAATTATTCTTAAGATCATCAATTGAACTTTCATTTAACTCATTGTTTAAGTTTGTTAAAAATGATTCATATTTATCGCCAAGTAATTTTTTTGTTTTTGTATTAATCACTTTAATGGCTGTTTTAAAATTTTTATTAAATGCTGTTTCTGTATTTTCTACAGTAGCCCTTTGTTCAGGAAACTTAAATTTTATTACATTAAAAGCATGTTGTTGGCTATGAATAAAACGAGCAGTTTTAACAAGGTATAATTCATTGCTATTTGTTATTTGCGAATAGCATATTGAGGAGAATAAAAAAACTATAAATAATAATTGGTTAAGATATTTCATTTGTTTATAAATGTTTAGCGACAATTGTTGTTTAATGATATTGTAAAATTAATGTAAATATGCCTAATTGAACGACAGTAAAACTATACTTTTTTTATAGTAAAACTGTAATCAAAAAAGAAAGGTATTTTATAAATTTAGTCTTACTAAATTTGACCAACATGAAGTACAAATACTCAATCATTGAAAGTGAAGAGTCTACCATAAAAAACCTTCAAAATAACTTTAAACAATTTCCAGACTATTCATGTATTGGTATATCTGGTTGTTTTGATAAATCGCTAGATTTAATATTAAAACATGCACCTAGTATAGTATTTATCAATATTGATGATAAAGTTGGCAATAGTAATTTAGATGCAATAAACTTTATAAATGAATTGTATAAATATGTACAAGAAATGCCTTATTTTATTGCTTTATCATCTACAACTAAACATGCCTTTACCTGTATAAAGAATAATTTTTTTGATTATTTATTAAAACCTATTGAACTTTTTGAACTTCGTAAAACAATCTTCAAACTTGAAAAAGAACCTATAGAAACATCAAATATATTACGTCTTAAATCATATAAAGATTACCGGTATATTGAAATTGAAGATATACTCTTTTTAAAGGCAGATAATACTGCAACTGATTTTTTTATGTATGACGGCACTACAATAAGTGCCTATAAAACACTAAAATCTTTTGAAGCTGTTTTACCTGAAAATTTTACACGCATACATAATAGTTATATAGTCAATCAAAATTATGTTTCTCGTATTCACTTTGGTAAATCTAAATGTTCATTAAAAAAAAGTAGTTTTGCCATCCCTTTTTCAAAGAGCTATAGAAGCAATGTGGTTGTTTTAGAAAAGGCACTATCAAAAAGATCATTATTGTCTTTAAATTAAAATACGTCTAAATACTCTCATTTATAGGTCAAACACTTCTGTTTAAGTATAGATTACTAAAACTACTGTTATTTGTTAGTCAACCTAAGTAAACTCATCTAGTTTAGCAAAGAAATAAGAGCTCTTCATTTTAATATAATACGGTTGTTTTACTAGTAACAACCTAATTTATGTATGAAACATATCTTAAATCTTGAGGTATGACAATTTATAAAATCTTATTAATTAATCATTAAAATATCCTAATTATGAAAAATTTAAAAAATATTTTTGCTCTATTTATTTTATTTACTTTAACAGTAACTTTCTATTCTTGTGATTCAGATGCTACTATTGGTGACCTACAATCTGAAAAAATTGAAGATCTCTCTAAGACTGGAAATGAAGGGAATGAAGTTGAAGATGATGAAGACTAAAGCCAAATCACTCTTTAAATAATAAAAACCTTAAACTTATTGTTTAAGGTTTTTTTATTAAATAGTTTTGTGTTTATTAAAACAACCTAAAACTTCTATAATAATTGAAAGCTCTTAACTTATATATTATTTTATGCTGTTCATTTGTCAATGCAGATATAATTGACAACCAAAAAGTGAATACCAATTATACTCTTCAACAATTTTCTGATAGTATATTTGTTTGGGTTAAAGCTTCAAAGAATAAAGGTTTTAACTACCAAAAAAGAAAATCCTACCTAGCTAGAGCCTATTTGCAGTCATTAAAAGAATCTAATGATTCCCTACGAAGTGCTTATTTTTTAAAGATAGCTTTTGCATATTATAAATTAGAAGATGCTAAACAATTTAAAAAAGTAAATAGAAAAGCCTATCAATTATCGGTCAAACTTAATGATTCTATAAACATTGCCAAAACACATCGTTTTTTAGGCAATTTTTATGCTAAAAGAGGGGTTAAAGATAGCGCTTACTTTGCCTATTCTAAGGCTCAAAAAATATATGAACGATTACGAGAAGATTTTTATTCTGGCAGAATGTTGTTAAGTATGGCAATCATGCAGTCTGATGTTAAAGATTATACGGGAAGTGAAATATCAACCATAAAAGCAATATCTCTTTTAAAACCTTTAAATAAATATAATCACTTATATCGATCTTATAATAATTTAGGTATTAATTTTAACAATTTAGAAGAATATGACAAGGCTATCAAAAATCATAATATAGCACTAGAATATCAGAAAAAAATAAAAGGTAAGAATACCTTTAAAGAAAACACTTTAAATAATATTGGTGTAGTTTATGAAATGAAAAATGAATATAAATTGGCTATTAACTATTATCAATCAGCATTAAAGGAAAAGAACTTAAAGAAAAATAATATTAAACTATATGCAATGTTATTAGGTAATTTAGCCTATAGTAAATTAAAATTAAAAGACACATTAGAGGTTAAACAATTACTATTTAAATCTCTAAAAATTAGAGATAGTATCAACGATTTTTCAGGTATAACTGTCAATAAATTACATATTGCAGCATATTACGCCTATAAGGCAGATACAACTAAAGCCATACAGTTTACTAAAGAAGCCAAACAATTAGCAACTAAGACAAATAATAATAGAGATTTATTAGCTTCTTTATTATTACTATCAAAATTAGATAAACAGCATAATTATAAATATACAAATCAATACATTGAATTAAATGATAAACTACAAAAAGAAGAAAGGGCTATTCGAAATAAATTTGCACGCATTCGTTTTGAAACAGATGCGATTATAGATGAGAATGTTCGTTTAAGCCAGCAAAAAAAGATTATGTTCTTAATTACCGGTTTATTAGTTTTGTTAGGACTGTTGTTATATATTATTTCAACGCAGCGTTCTAAAAATAAACAGTTAAAATTTGAAC
>CAZHYX010000141.1:0-3882 GCA_964536675.1 uncultured Flavobacteriaceae bacterium | reverse complement strand
AAAAGAAAAAAAACGAATAGCACAAGAATTACATGATGGGGTATTAGGAAAACTATTTGGTACTAGGTTATTATTGGGCACTTTAAATAAAAAAAATGACACTGCTACTATTTTAAAACGTGAAAAATATATCAATGACTTACAAGAAGTTGAAGAAGAAGTAAGAAACGTTTCGCATAAATTAAATAGTGAATCTTTATTTTCTGATATTGGTTTTATACAGATGGTAGAAAAGCTATTAGAGACCCAGAGTGAGATTACAAATTTTAACCACGAACTTAAATACGATGAGCATATTGTTTGGAAAGAAATTAATATAAATTTAAAAATGAATTTATATAGAATACTACAAGAAGCCATTCAAAATATAAATAAGTATGCTAAGGCTAAAAATGTTAGTATTGAATTTAACGGAGATAATGACTATTTGCATTTAATAATAAGTGATGATGGTATAGGGTTTAATGCTGCATCTAAAAGTAAAGGTATTGGTTTAAAAAATATGCAATCTAGAGCAGATAAGTTAAAAGGTAAGCTTACTATAAAAACCCAACCAAATATCGGTACTTCTATCCATATTAATATACCGTATAAATAAGGCTCTCATAATTTTTAAAAACTGTTTAGATAGCTTTATTAGTTTACTAGTAAGTTTATCAAATCTCAATTTATATAAAATAATTTGTTTAAATTTGTTTAGTTGCAACCCAACTCCTTAAACTTTACGTATTTTGACATTTCAAAATGAAAAATAAACTAAAAATATTAATAGTTGATGATCATCCTATGATTGTTGAAGCATATCAAAATATTTTACTTTCAGAAGATTTTGACGAAATATATGAATTTACAATCGATACAGCCAACACTTGTGATACAGGTATAGAGAAGATAAATACTTCTTCAGAAAATGAGCATTATGATGTTCTCTTTTTAGATATTCAATTACCTCCTTCAGCTAATGGTGAGATTATTTCAGGAGAAGGATTGGCAACTTATGCGAGAAAAATGTTACCTAAATCAAAGATAGTTATTTTAACGATGTTCAATGAGAATCATAGAATTCATAATATTTTAAATACTGTAGACCCAGATGGTTTATTAATCAAAAATGATATTACTTCTAAAGAGTTTGTAATTGCATTCAATGCCATTCTAAAAAACCCTCCTTATTATAGTACGACAGTTGCTAAATATTTTAGAAAAAAAGCAACGAACTCTGAAGTATCACTATTAGATGATACTAATAGAAAAATTCTATATCATATTTCTAAAGGTGTAAAAACAATAAACCTTGTCAATCATGTAAATCTTTCATTAAGTGCTATCCATAAAAGAAAATTACAAATTAAAAACTTATTTAAGTTAGAGAGTACTATTAATGATGAAGTCTTGGTGAAAGAAGCTAAAAAAAGAGGTTTTATTTAGCAACTACACTTCCATTATTATTTATATTTCCAACATTATTTCTTCATAAAAGTGTAATTTTACCAACCTTTCCTAAATTAGGAAACAAATAAAATAAGTATTACCAATCACTAAACAATGCGTACAAAATCATCGAAACAGAATAAGATTAATGTTGTTACCCTAGGCTGCTCTAAAAACATATATGATTCAGAAGTACTGATGGGTCAATTAAAAGCTAATGGTAAAAATGTAGTTCATGAAGATGAAAATGATGAAGGTAATATTGTAGTCATAAATACTTGCGGGTTTATCGGTAAAGCCAAAGAAGAATCTATAAACACCATTTTACATTATGCACATAAAAAAGAAAAAGGAGAAATTGATAAGGTATTTGTTACAGGTTGTTTAAGTGAACGTTATAAACCAGATTTAGAAAAAGAGATTACGGATGTTGATGCTTATTTTGGTACACATGATCTACCAAATTTATTAAAAGTATTAGAAGCTGATTATAAACATGAATTGATAGGAGAACGTTTAACAACAACACCTAAACATTATGCTTATTTAAAAATTGCCGAAGGTTGTGACAGACCTTGTTCTTTTTGTGCTATTCCGTTAATGCGTGGTAAACATATATCTACACCCATTGAAGAAATAATTGAAGAAGCTTCTAAATTGGCCGAAAAAGGCATTAAAGAATTGATATTGATTGCTCAAGATCTCACATATTACGGATTAGATATTTATAAAAAACGTGCATTAGCTGATTTGTTAAAAGAACTAGTTAAAATTGATGGTGTTGAGTGGATTCGATTACATTATGCTTTTCCGACAGGTTTCCCGTTAGATGTGTTAGATATAATGAAAAATGAACCAAAAGTTTGTAATTATTTAGATATTCCGCTACAGCATATCAATACCGAAATGCTAAAATCAATGAGACGCGGTACTACAAAAGAGAAAACTAATAAATTGATTACTCAATTTAGAGAAGCTGTTCCTAATATGGCTATCAGAACAACATTAATAATTGGTTATCCAGGAGAAACAGACGCCATTTTTGAAGAGTTAAAAGAATGGGTAAAAGAAACACGTTTTGATAGATTAGGTGCTTTTGCCTATTCACATGAAGAAAATACACATGCTTTTAATTTAGTAGATGATGTTCCAGAGGAAGTTAAAGAACAACGTGTAGCAGAAATTATGGAAATTCAAAGTCAGATTTCTTTTGAAATGAATCAAGAAAAAATTGGAAAAACATTCAAATGTATTTTTGATAGAAAAGAAGGAAATTACTTTTTCGGACGTACAGAGTTTGATTCACCTGATGTTGATAATGATGTAATAGTTGATGTTACAAAACATTATGTGCAAATCGGTCAATTTGTAAATATAAAAATTACTTCTGCCGGTGATTTTGACTTAAATGGGATTCCTATTTAATAATATTTACATGAGTAAAACTTATTTTAATTGGAGTTCAGGCAAAGATTCAGCATTAGCACTTTATCATTTATTGGAAAATACAACACATGAAGTTGATTTACTATTGACAACAGTAAATCAAGATTATAATAGAATATCAATGCATGGATTACATGAAAATTTATTAGATCTACAAGTTAAAAGTATTGGTTTACCATTAAAAAAAATATATTTATCAGGTGATGTAAATATGGCTGATTATGACGCGGTTATGAAAAAAACAATGCAAAAGCTAAAAAAAAATAATTATTGTTATGCCGGATTTGGAGATATATTTTTAGAAGACCTTAAAGTATATCGCGAAAGAAAATTAGATGAAATTGGTATAAAAGCAATTTTCCCTTTATGGAAACAAGACACTAAAAAGGTTTTACGTCAATTTTTAGATTTGGGCTTTAAAGCCATTACGGTTTGTGTAAACGCTAAATTATTGGATAAAAGCTTTGTAGGTAGAATAATTAACGAAGCGTTTATAGATGATTTACCTTCAACAGTAGATGTATGTGGAGAAAATGGCGAATTCCATACTTTTGTTTTTGATGGCCCTATTTTTAAATATCCGATAGATTATGTGAAGGGAGAAATCGTATTAAAAAGCTATAATACATCCGATACAGAAAATAATAATCTTGATCTAAATGATAAACAAATAACTTGGGATAATGCTTTTTGGTATTGTGATTTATTACCCAAAGTTAAACCTTCATCAATGTTTTAGCGCATAAGGTTTACTTGATTTATCATTGATGCCAATTGCCACTGAACATTTATCCGTCCGAAGCTTTAGCACAGGCGGACTGCTTATACCAACTTTAACCATAAAATAAGTCATATAAATAGTCGAACCTTAATAACTCCATCTTTGAGGTAAATAAAATAGAGAAAATATGAATTTAAAAATACGTAACAAAAAGTTTTTGTATTCTTGTTTAATACCAATTTAATTTTATAATGTCGTATAATTGAATTGAATTAATTTTTGCA
>CAZHYX010000140.1:0-8171 GCA_964536675.1 uncultured Flavobacteriaceae bacterium | reverse complement strand
TAATTAAACCAACTAGAATTACTTCTACTGGTTTCAAAATTATATCCTAGTGTTAGTAAATGTGTTCCGCTGCTGTTAAAAACACTTGCATCATTGATATTCCATTGAAAGCCATAACCTACATAAAAATCTTTTTTATTTAATCCAATAAGTGGTGATATTGATGCGGGTTCAAAGCTTTGATCATTTATAAACCTGGCATTGATACCTGCCCACATATAACCATCATCGGTTAGTTTACGTGCTTTAAAGTTTAAATCGCTTACTGATCGTCCATCTCCTTCAAAATATTTAAAATAAATTGAAGGCTCATATTCATATTCTTGATTGTCACTCTCAAAAGTATAACCTGTATATAGATAATAATTCCTTAATTTTATTGGTTCTGAATCATCAAATATTTTTATCTTTTTATTTAAAATATTAGAGGCATTAAAACTTACAAAATAACGCTCTATTCTATATAAAAAACCTACTTCAAAATTGTGATTGGTTGTTGATTGACTTGCACCAACACTGGGGTCTGAATGTCCATTACCACTTCCATCATCAAAATTATCTGTATTGATTTTAAAATGATTGAACTTATAGGAAATACCTAATGATAAATATTGGTCATTTCTATCATTAATTGTTAAATGATGTGCATAGGTAAGCTGTAATCCCATTTGTTTGGTATTACCATTTCTGTCATTATACATGATAATTCCTGCACCTGATCTTTCACTAAATCTTGTATCATAAGACAGGGTTTGTGTTAAGGGTGCATTTTTTAAACCTAACCATTGGGCTACTCCGGTTAAACGTAATTTATGTACATCTTCAACTCCTGCATAAGCTGGAGAAATCACAAAAGGATTTTCTACCAAATATTGTGAAAATGGTGATAGTTTTAGTTCTTGTGAATTTGCCATTAATGTAAAGGCAAATAGTGCTATATATATAAATTTCTTCATTTGATCTGATTGGGTTTTTATAAATTATCTATATAATGTAAAGTTGCCTTTATACTCCCTGTCATCGTCCGGTTTATTCAATTTAACGATATACCAATAATCACCTGAGGGTAATAGTTTATTCTTATAATGACCATTCCATGAAGACTGGTTTCCATTATATTGAACGATTAAACGTTGATATCTATCAAAAATTGATACTGATATATTCGGATAGTCATCAATATTTCTTGGATACCAAGTATCATTAGTTCCGTCACCATCTGGCGTAAAGAAATTTGGTATTTCAATATCCAAAGCAAAAATTTCTATTTCTTTTGATACCATGCAACCTTTTTCATCTCTTACATAGAACATATAGGTTCCGGGTTCATCAATTCTAAATACATTATTACTTCCGAAATCATTTTCATCGTTCATCGCATATTCATATTGTGGTAAACCACCTGTAGCTGTAATTGTATAATCGTTTAATGCTGTTTCTACAACTTCAAAAGTCATAGGTTGATAACTTGAAACTAAAGTCATTGTTACTGTAGTATCTATAGTAAATCCATTAGCGTCTTTAACGGTAATTGTATAATCACCATTAGATGTTACTTCAAAAGTGTTATTTGTTTGATAGGTAATACCGCCATCTATACTATATTGATAATCTGGGGTACCTCCTGAAGCTATTACTTCAAATATACCTGTTACGTTTGCATCACAATCTTCTACACTATCTAAAGTATTAATAGTTGCTTCTAAGGTACTGCTAGTATCTAAGTCTAGTTGAAATTGTAGTGTTTCACACAAACAATTAGTATTTGAATCAATAACAAAAACAATTCCGTTATCACATAAAGATGTCATATCAAAACTTATTGTTTTTGTTACAGTCTCTCCTGAAAGAATTGCTTGAGAAAATGTACCAGAATTGATAGCAGTTCCTTGAGGATTACCAGCATTATCAGCACAAAAAATATCATAAGAATATCCTGCTTCTGCATCAAGTCCGTTATTAATCAGACTTAAGTTTACGCGATATGCGTACACCCCAGCATCTACCACTACAGTTGCTGTTGAATTTCCATCATTTGCGAAACTTGGTTTTAATATATCTATTACTTCTATTGAAGTACCTGTTTCTACAACTGCATCTACACAAGCTTGGCCATTACACATAACAGCATCTGCCAAAATATAATTTAACATTGTAAAATCGGAATCTATTGCACAGCCGGTATTATCACTAATTATATCAAAAGTAAAGTTTACTTCATTCAGATTTACCAATCCTTCTGGATATTGGATAATCAATTCATTTGCTGTTGAAGAAACTAATGTTATGTTATCAGGTGAACTAAAGGTTCCATCTACATAACTAATTCCAGCCGGAATGGTTACTTTACCAAAATCATTGGTATCTGTTCTTGTAGGTGCTTGACCAACAATATCAGAAAAAGTAGTTGATATTGATACAGCTTCGGTAGTACTACAATAATCTAAATGCGCTCCATTAGCATCAGCATTATTTGGTAGTGTTATTGACGAAAATGCGTCATATGGTTGTTCTGCACCATTGATACTAATTCTTTCTGAATATACTAATGATCCATTTCCTTCTGCAGGGTCACCACAAGGTTTGTCTGCAAATACTTTAAATAATAAAGGAGTTCCTGATATGAAATCGCACGTAGTGGTTAATTCTAAGTCTATTTCTACCAATCTATCATTATCTGTTACAGCGGTATTCGTTCCTGGTAGTCCGCCTAAAGCTTGAATAGCAGAATGTGCCAATAAATCTATACTTAATATATCTCCATTTATTGAATAAACGGCATCTTCTGTTGTTGTTGCATCAAAAGGATATCGCACTTTAATAGAATTAATATCTAATACAGAAATAGCTAAACCATTAGAAATTGAGAAATCAACTCTCGGATTTAATAAAGCTGCAAACTGAGCACTATTCACTTTTAATTTAATATGAAATGGCTCACACATATCAATTCTACCAACTGGTTGATCAATAATTTCTAATTGAATTTCTGAATTTCTAGGTAATAAGGTTAGATTAACATCATTTTCATAACATAAATTAGACTGACTTATATATTCTTGTGTTGTAGGATAAGCATCACAATCCCAACCATGAGCAAAGTTTACAATTTGCTCTGTACATGAATTATAGGTTGCTTTAATTTGTATATTTTTGAATGAACCATTATTAATTGCACCTATTTCTACCCATGTTGTACCACCAGATTCAACCAAATTTAAAGCGACTGGTGTACCCGTTGTCATGTCAAAAGCACTAGTTACTGTTACATTTGGCGAAACTTTTATCCAATTAAAATCAATTGAACTATTACCAGTAGAAGTATTTGTAACATTAATATCGAAAGTTGCCTCACTTGCATCTCCATTTACAATAGATGAACTACCAGATTGTAATGTAAAAGAGGGTTTTGTATAACTTAATTCTTTTGTTGTAGTTATTGGTGTTCCAGGAGTACTAGGTCCATAATGAAAATCATTATACTGCCCTTCATAAGTTACATCTCCGTCTACAACGGCACCACAGGTACCTTTTACCCAAACTTGAATACTTGGAAAATAAGTAGCACGCTGATCTCCATTTCTAAAGTTAACAGTTGGTGTTATGGTAATAACGTTTCCTGTTTGAGATGCTATTATTCCATTATTAGCTATACTAAATGTGCCTTGTTGGTTTGTCATTTGTGCTTTACCTGTAAAACTAAAACCGTCGGGTAAAGTAACTTTCATTGTTTGAAATCCAAAAGGAGGTCTATATTCATTTGGGAACATATCTTCAACATCTGCTCCTTCTGTTGCCCATGCAGTCAATACACCTTCATCACAATTTGCAAACTCTTCAACAAATTTACTAATATTATGTGTAACTTTTAAATAGGAAGCAGTTGAACCATAAGTATCACATGACACCTTATTATTTGATGTATCAACTGAGTGATATTCACCCCTAAAATTTGTTAGTGTGTGTAATTTTCTATTTTCTGTTTGATTTGTATTAAATCTATAATTAAAGGTTACAAAAACCACATCATCACTATCATACATAGCATTATCAAATAAGCTTTTAAATGAACTAATATCAAAAGTTGCTGTATGATCGTTTCCTGTACTGGTTACAGTTGGGGTAACAGTTAGAGCTTGATCGGTTGTTGTTGTACTAGATGAACTATCAAATATATGTATTGTTCCGTCAATAAATTGAATATCATCTGCTCCTAATGTGGTTCCATCAGTAGTATATTTAATATCGATATACATTTCATCTGTAGTAAAATTTTGTATTGTTGCCTGAGTAACAATCTTCATGATATCTCCAACTAAATAATTATCTAATTTATAACCATTGGTTGCTGCTTGTGATAAATCTACTTGTGTTGTCATAGTATTATCTGTAAAACCAGCTGAAGTTCTAAAAGTATCAAATTTTGTTATTGCCGGACCACTACAAGAAGGATCACAGCCATGTGTTTGAATAGGTTCTGATGTTCCGCAATGAATATCTTTATTAAAACAAATGTTACCACTTGCATCTTTTAAAGTTAAATTCGTAGTATAATCTACAGTAAAAGAACTTGAAGTATTTACTGTATTATATGTAGTACAATCTAATATTAGAGGAAATTTTAATAAACCTTCTGAAAAAACATTTTCTAAAATATAAGGATAAGCTCTTAAGTTTGTAGTTGTATATGTTATTGTATTACCCGCTTGAGTAAACAAACCTGCATTTGCATTTGCAGGATCAATAGAAACGCCTACCGGCACATCAATAGAGACTGTAAATTCACTATCGGCGTTTGCAGAAATTGCATTGCCTCCATTGAGCTCCATATTACTAAACATTGCAGGGTTTAATGTAAGTTCAAAAGCTTGACCATCAGTAACATCTTTATCACCTCCCATTTTTGTAATATGGTAATAGTCACGTATTAAATTTTTATATCCAAAATCTAATCGTTTGGCATCTCTTGGTATATAACATTGGTCTTTAATATTTACATCAAAATATAAATGTTCCCAAGTTATATAGTCGGTTCTATTAACTCCGCATGTACTATCATGTGGGTTATAATCAATATCTAATTCGATAATAGTTGACTCTCCGGGAGCCATATCATCATAAAAACCATCATTATCTAAATCTTCAAGACCTACGCCTGCACCGTCAGGGTCTGTAGTTAAAAAGTTTGGAGGTATGGCTACCGAATTACCTGACCCTCTCGCAAAGTATATAGTTGCGGGATTATCAAAAGTACTTATTGTAGCCGGACCATTCGTAAAACGAACATTACTCAATGCCTTCGTGTTTTGGTAATCATAAGCCCAAAACGGATTAATATCATAGGTTGTTAAATCAGAATCATTATGTCCTAAACCAATATTTATATATACATCTTTTGCAACACCTCCTGCTTGAGTTGTTGTATTTTCTATTTGTACTCTAAAATGATTTGTATCACAAATTTCATTTGAACCTTCAAGCTGCGTTAATTTTAAACCCGGAATTTGATTCCCTAGAATAATTGAACCCGATTTGGCTCCACTTATTTGACATACGGTACCACAATCCCAGTATGAAGTATGAATAATCTCGGCTGTTTCACAGCCTAAAACTGCAAATTTTTCTTGAAATGTAAAATTTTCACCATTCTCAAATTGACCATCACCGTCTTCACTAGCTGTAGCAACATTATAAGGTGATTGTGTTAAATCAATATCATAGATTAAAGTTGTTTCTCCAGTAGTTCCGTCAACGCTGGTACTGGTTGGTGTAATTACTGAACCATTAAATGAAAATTCATAATTATGAATATCTGAACCTACCAAAATTTCATGGTTATATGACTGAATTTCTCCATTACCTCCTTGAACATCTTGAATATCTCTGGTATAATAAATAGGTGCCGTTATATTGCTTATAGTACCATTAATAGAAACAATATCAGTAATACTTAACGATGCAGATAATAAATTATACGTTGAAACTGTTTCATCAAAATCTTGAGCTGTTCTAGACACACTCCCATCTTTATAATTGATTTGATGTTTGTCTTTAAAGACGCCTCCATTTTCTTTAAAGGCTACAGCATCACATGATGCCGTTCTAGTAAAAGTGAAAACCAGCTCATCACCTAGTCCCCAATTATTATCAGTACCACCACCATTTATATTTCTAACCAAAAATTCTGGTTGGGTAACTGTAGACCCTGTATTATAAGTTACCTGATAATCATCATTAGGGTTATTAGTTATAGCTATACTATTAAGAATATATTCTATTCCATCAGGAAGTGTAAATATAATATTAAACTCATGTAGTGTTTCTTTTTTTGCTTTGATTAAGACAATTTCATTTGAATCGCCTCCACATGCTTCTATAATTTCGGGATTTAACCGTACACGAAAATCACTATTATTGATTTGTGCATTAATAAAGAATGGTGCTAATAAAAAGGCTGCAATAAAAAACAGTCTTACTCTAGTAAAAATTGAGGTTTGGGCCATAATAAAATGTTTAGCTATTTTTTTGAAGTATTTAACGGTTTGTTAATTCTTTTAGTATATAAATAAAACAATTATAGCTAAGGTTTTCCTACCTAGATGAGAAGATTAAATATTGAGTAAAATAAGAGTAATAGTTAAAATACTATTAACTAAGTATTTTCTTTAAGACAGAAAGCGATACGTAAAGTAGTATTATTAAAGGTATTGCGATAAAATTAAATATAATAATCCCAATAATTGATAGAAGAAGAAATAAAATTTGAATCCAATTATTTTTAAATGAGAAGTTTTTAAATTTTAACGAGAAAAGCGGAATTTCAGCATTCATCAATATACTTAAAAGTAGTGTTATTGTCAGTAATACGTACTTATTTAGAATTAAATTATTTATAAAATCAATATCATTATATACTAAAATTAGTGGTAATGAAAGTACAAATAATGCCATAGCCGGAGTTGGTAAACCTATAAAAGAAGTTGACTGACGTTCATCAATATTAAAATTTGCCAATCTATAAGCAGCGGCTAAGGTTAATAATAATCCTACAAAAGGTAAGAAATGAATTTTAGCTCCCACCAATGTCATTGAAGCTGTTTCTTCAAAAACTACCCAATTGCCTATTTCACAAGATAGCCCATCCATCCAATCTTTATGCAATGACTTCATAAATAACTGAAACATAACGATTCCCGGTACGACACCTGAAGTAACAATATCAGCCAATGAGTCCAGTTGTTTACCCAATTCTGATTGAACTTTGAGCAATCTGGCAACCAATCCATCAAAGAAATCAAAGAAAATTCCAATTAAAACAAATAAAGCTGCTTCAATTAACCTGTCAGAAGCAGCTAGCATAACAGCTATAATACCCGCTAAAAGGTTTAATAAAGTTATAATATTTGGGATATGTTTTTTAATACTCCTAATTTTTTTACTTGGGTAAATGTAAAGAAATAATTTGTTATTATGATTATGTAATTCACTAGCTGAGAAAATATACATTAATATTGTGATGATTAGTGTGTTTTACTACCCCCGAAACGTCGGGACACGAATTAAACCTTTTAAAACAGGTAATTATTATTTCACTAATGGAAAATCCATTGATTTTTAAAAAATTGATGTTTGTTATTTCAATATTTAACCAAAATGCCATAGAAATTCGTGTATTGGTGGCTACTTTTTATAAATTATATAGCTAAATCTTGATTTGAATCTTAAATTTTTAATTTCGAACCTTTTAATTTCTATGTTAATAAAATCTTCAAATACTGTTTTATTTTTTATTATGAAGTATTACTTTAGCATTTTCGCTAATTTCAAAGGTTTTAATGGCAAAACAAGCAACATATACTGAAGATAATATTCGCTCACTCGATTGGAAAGAGCATATCAGGATGCGTCCAGGTATGTATATTGGTAAATTAGGTGATGGTTCTTCGCCAGATGATGGTATTTATATCCTTATCAAAGAAGTTATTGACAATTCAATTGATGAATACGTAATGGGTGCCGGTAAAACCATTGAAATTTCCGTAAAAGACAAAACCGTTTCGATTAGAGATTATGGTCGTGGTATTCCATTAGGAAAAGTTGTTGATGTTGTTTCAAAAATGAATACAGGTGGTAAATACGATTCTAAAGCCTTTAAAAAATCTGTAGGATTA
>CAZHYX010000139.1:0-8240 GCA_964536675.1 uncultured Flavobacteriaceae bacterium | reverse complement strand
ACACCGCCACCAATAGAACCGTAAATTTTTGTGTCATTTGCAACTACCATTTTAAAACCTTGTCTGCCTGGTGAACTGCCTTTATGCTGAATAACAGTCATCAGATATACTGTTTTATCTTGACTTAGTTTTGCATGAATGAATTTCCAGAGTCTCATTTTTTTAATTCAATTATTAATCAAAGTTCATTAATTATTTTTATATGGAGTTCAACTTATGCTGCAGTTGTCGTTCCTACGAAAGTAGGAATCTATACAAAGTTAGGTCTGTCCCGAATTCTCGGGACTGCCTATGCAGGAATGACATACATTTTTTAGAATTTACTAAGTATTAGTTCTTCTACCTTTTAAAATTTCAGCAAACGATCGTGTTCTAATTTCATCTATGGTTAAACCTGTTGCTAATACTTCTTCTTCTGAAATGGCTCCACTATTTAGTGCTTTTAAAAAATAATTCAACAGGCCTTGTCCGGTTGCAGCGTCATCAAAAACATCACCTATCAAGGTTGCTCTGGCAGCTTTTTCTACAAAAGTCTTTAATCTAAGTACAGCATCATCATAACTCTCTAAAAAGAATGCATAGACGGCAGTGTATCGCATAGGTAATTGAGCGGGATTCAGATCCCAACCCTGGTACAAACCTTTATATAAAGAATGTCTAATATGTTTATATCCTTTTAACCATGCTTTATGAACCACTATTTTATTTTCTTCTTTTTGCTCAGGAGTCAATTCACCTCTATGTGGACCAATAGGCATAGTATTCGTTGCGCCATCAGAAAGCCAAACACCTGTATGTGCTAAGGAAACTTTGGTCATATAATGTGCAAAATCGCACACATCATGATCCATTTCTTGATACTTAGCTGTGATATTATTTGAAGCGGTATAGTCATAGGTTCCAAAATGTGTTGCAATACAACGTTCTTTACTTGCTAGAATAAATTTCCGTAAGGGATTTACACCATTTTCATCAATGATAGATTGTGTGGTCTCTACCATAATTTCCATTTTTAAACTATTTTGAGGAAGTTTGAAAGTTTCTTCAATAATTTCAAAAAAGGAAATGAGTGCAGTAATCTGTTCAATGATAGTCACTTTTGGTAACATTACCACAAAATTATCAGGCAATTTACCTTTGGTTTCTGTCAGTAAAGTAGTGATAAAAATATCAAGTGTGCGTAAACCGCGTTCTTTTAATTCTTCAGTAAAAGGTTTTATTCTTATCCCAATAAAAGGGGGTAATGAATTTTCTTGAATTCCTTTAGCTACTTCTTTAGCTACATTTTTTGCAGTTTCATCTTCTTCTTTGTCAGAACGATTTCCATATCCATCTTCAAAATCAATTCTAAAATCTTCAACCGCTTCTCTTTGTAATTTTGCAATTACTTTGTTGTAAATTGTATAAGAAAACCCTGCAGGATGTTTTTTTAACTCATCTAGTGACAACTTTTCTAATTCGTGGATTAATAGTTCCTGAATCTTTTTATCATCTGATAAGAATTCAGAACCCTGTAATTGAAATGCTTTTCCGAATTCAATAAAATTGTGAGCATATACTAATAGCGATTTTAATGCTACCTTTCCTAAAGCTTCAGCCGTATTAGATTTGAATAAATTTGCTCCACCATAAACAGTATGGATAGGTTGTCTGTCTTCCCGATCACCTTTATAGATTGTATTAAAAGCTTGGTTTGCTATTTTTAGTTCACCAAAGATGGCTGTTTTTTTATTTCCTGATATTGTTAATTTCATGTATTAATTTTTAAACGTCATTGCAATAGTGATTAGCGATAAAGCAATCTCATCAATTGAACAGATTATCACGTCCTTTGTCCTCGCAAAGACGGTTTTTTTTATACTTTCAACTCATAATTTATTTAGCTTCCTCTATAAGTTGTATATCCATAAGGATTCAACAATAAAGGTACGTGGTAATGGTTATGATTCGTCACTATAAACTGTATACTTACTTCAGGGTAAAAACCATCCTGTTGTTGCTCGCTATAATAATCAGCTGTATTAAATATAAGTTGATAATTACCTGCTTCTAATTTTTTCCCCGGAGGTAATAGATCAACAATTCTACCATCATTATTGGTGACACCAACAGTAATTGGTTTCCAAATATTATCTATAGACCTATTTAATTTGATTTGTACACCTTTACCAGGAATTCCCGTAGTTGTATCTAATACGTGCGTAGTTATATAACTTTGTAAATCGGTTGTTCTCTCTAAATCATCAATTAATTTTGCCAATCTAATGATAGTTATTTTATGTTGTTCACCCATCGCTACATGTAACTCGTTTTCTTTAGTATTATCTAATCTTACATTGATAATACTTAGCATTTCTTTGGCTGATTTACCACTAGCGCTCACAATAAAAAAATATCCAAATTTATTCAAATAGTCATCATTAGCTTTTGCCAATGCTTTTAATACATTTTCATCTGCTTCAGCTATGTGAGATTGTTCGTTAGTTGCCCAGTTTTTAGTATTGGAAAATTTTTCCTTTAAACTAGTAATGTCACCAATTTTAGGATGACCTTCAAAAGCTGCTTGCCAATCTAATTCTCTGCATTGTTGATACCAAATATTAGCTGTTTTTAAAATTAATTCATCCGCGGAAGCGAAAGGCATATTTTCTATCATATACTGTATCCAACATTTAGATACACAACATTTTTCAAGTTCAGCATTAGTATCTTGATGAGATAGGTTATTAAATTCTTTTAAGGTCATATTCATATTGGTTTTAAACAATAATTAAAACTATGCACTTTTAGTGCATCTTGCTTTTAGTTTTTAAAAACTTTTTGGGTTAGAAGTTAGGAGACCGAAGGACGAAGTAATATGTCTTCCGTTTTCTGACTTCAAACCAAATGGACTTTATATTAAAATGAATTTTATTCATAATGAAATCTATAAATTCGAAGTTCATATAAATTTATTCTTTAGCATTTTGATTGATCCAACATTCAATAATAGTTCGCTCTTCTTCAGTCATAGCTGTTTGATTGGCTAAAGGCATGTCTCTACTCACAACTACACGTTGAAAAATTTTATCTTTAAAATTTAGTATTTGCTCTTTGGTATCATATTTAACTCCAATTGGGGCTATTTTCCAAATCTTATCAGTTGGGGTAGCTGAATGACAAGATACACATCTATTTTGAATAATAGTATTTATCTGAGTAAATGTAACTTCTTCTTTACAGCCATCTATTTTAGGGATAGGCGAAGTTACAAAAGCAACCGAAAGTAATAATAAAATGGATATTGGTAAAACCCAAATAGAAAGCTGTTCTTTTTCACGAGCATTTAAATAGTGTTTAATTCCCGCACTTCCCAACGTAATTGCAATCAAAACAATCCATTGATATTTATTACTAAATGTACTAGGGAAATGACTACTTATCATTATAAATAAAACAGGAAGTGTAAAATAATTATTTGAATATGATCTAATAAATGCTTCTTTACCATCTTCAGGATTTGGAGCCAATCCTTTTTGTGCAGCTACTACCATTCTTTTTTGTCCTGGAATGATAATATAAAATACATTGGCTGCCATTAAAGTACCCAATAATGCTCCGAAGTGAATATATGCCGCTCTTCCACTAAATACTTGCGCATAAAACCAAGCAAAGAATATTAAAAATACTGTCATGGCAATGGTGAAAATCAGCTTGTTACGAATTAACCTTTTGCACATCTGATCGTATATTATCCATCCAATGACTAAAGAACCAACACTAATACTAATTGCCGTTGTAGTATTAATATCTAAAACTGTTGTATCTATTAAATATGATTTGGCATTAAAATAGTAAACTACTATAAGTAAGCTAAATCCGGTAAGCCATGTAAAATAGGCCTCATATTTAAACCAATGTAAGTCTTTTGGTATTTTTTTGGGAGCCAATTTATATTTCTCTAAATAATAGAATCCGCCACCATGAACTGCCCAAAGATTTCCTGCCAATTCATCACGGACATTGTTAGTTCTGTTTAGGGCATTTTCAAGAAAAACAAAATAAAAGGAAGCACCAATCCATGCAATACCAAAAGTAATGTGCATCCATCTGATAATCAGATTTATCCATTCAAAAAAATGGCTTTCATAAATAGTATTTTTTATAAAGAAATAATAAATAATTAGTACACCAACAATACTCAAAGTTACAACAAGTGTATAGGTTAAATTTTGCAGTTTTGCAGTTTTACCTATTGCGGATTCATCTTCATTAGTTTTGACTTTTTTCATTCTGTGATGCAACGTATAAGTATATTTACTTACTGCTAACAATACAATGAGCCAACAAATTAGTGCAATTATCCCTATCATATACTAATGTTTAATTGTACCTAAAATTCGTAATCTACTAATACCGCCGTCAGGATAAATTTTCAGTTTGATATGTGTCATTGGTTGATGATCTTCAATTTTATCATTATCAAAAGTATGTTCTTGATGTGCTTCTAATTTTTGCTGCCTAAGCAATGGTTGCCAATCAGCCTTCATAACATCATCATTATTTATACAATTACAAGCATCAATTGCACAACTATCTGGGTAGTTTCCTTTAAAATGGTGGGTGTCAATAATTATTTTTTTGATCATTCCCTGATGCCCTAAACGTAAAATCACCCAATCTTCATTATTAGGCGTTCTGTTTCGTTTGGTTTCCCAACCATCACCCATATCTTTTCCCTTTGTGGGAGAAATCAAATTATCCATAGCACTAAAAAACATATCATTACATGATAAAGCTTTGCCACAATTAGTTGCCAATACTAAGTCAAGTATTTCATCTTCATTCACTGATTTCCAATCTTTAAAAACTTCTCCATAAACTCTAAATCTCGCCACACCACCATCAGGGTAAATGTGTAAACGAATATGAGTATATATCGTATCTGATGTAATTTCAAAAAAATGTTGACTACCAGGTTCTAAAGGAGATCGTTCTAAAATTTCTTCCCATTCTAAGGTGTCAGCACTATTCCAATCAGAAAATTCTTCTGTTAAATGGATAGCTTCCACTGATGCAAAAGGAGGGTGATTACCCAAAAAATGATTGGTATCTATATCAAAACCTTTGATGCTACCTTGTGCACCTAACTTTATGATTGCCCAATCATGCCCAGCAGTTCTTTTTCTTCGAGATTCCCAACCGTCCATCCATTTACCATAATCGGTATATTTGTCAGGAATAAAAATACCTCTGCCTTCTTTAATTAGATTTTCCTTTTCAGCAAAAAAATCATCAGTAGCATAAACAACTTCTCCACCTATTTTTTCTGAAGCTAGATCAATATATTTTAATAAGTTATGTTCCAATTTTTAGTTAGTTTTTAATAATAATTTACCAGTATTCAATCTGTTTAATTCTTCATTTTTGACAACCTGAACACCATTCACAAATGTATGAATTATTTTACCTTTTAAAGTATGATTTATATAAGGTGTTGCCTTGTGTTTATGTGCAATAATACTATCAGTTACCGTAAACTCTTCGATATCGTTCCAAATTGTTATATCTGCATCATAACCTTTTTTTAATTGTCCTTTTTTATGATCCAGTCCTAAAAATTTAGCTGGGTTTACTGTTAATAAAGGAATCAGTTTCTCTAAGGTCAAACCTTTTTTCTGTCCGGCTGTCCAAACTACTGGTAAAGTAAATTGTAATCCTGCAATTCCGCCCCAAGCTTCAAATAAATTACCTTCATCTAACTTTTTAATTTTGGGTGGAGCAGGAGAGTGGTCAGAAGCCAAAAAATCGAATTCACCATTTAAGATTCCCTTCCAAAGTGCATCATTATTTTCTTTTTCTCGTATGGGTGGGGCACATTTGTATATTGGTGCGCCATCAGGTATATTTTCTGCGGTGAAATAGAGGTAATGCGGACAGGTCTCAACTGTTAATTTTTCAGTCTGCTTTTTATGATAATTAATTGATTGCAAGCCCTTTGCTGTAGAAAGGTGTACAATATGCGTTTTAATGTTATACTTTTCTTGAATATCCTGCGTTATCCTAAGTGCATTTAATTCCCATTCCGTGGGTCTTGATGCTAAATACGCTCTATAGCTTTTTGGTTGAACCTGCGGAATGTTTTTTTCCTCCCCAAACTCGCAGTGTAATAGTAAAGGCACATTGTATTTAGCTAAAATTGGAGCAATTTTTTCTAAATCATCTTTTGTTACATTGGGAAACTCTTCAATACCGGAATGTATTAAAAAGCCTTTAATGCCAAAAACACCGGCCTTTATTAAAGGTTCAATATCTTTTTCATTACCGGGAATGGCTCCACCATAAAATCCACAATTAACATGTAATTTATTTTTTGCAGCTTGTTTTTTTATTTCAAATGCTTTGACATTGGTTGTTACTGGGTCAGCGTTTAAAGGCATTTCAATTAATGTTGTCACTCCACCCAGTGCAGCTGCTTTGGTTGCTGAATCAAAGCCTTCCCAATGTGTTCTTCCGGGTTCATTGATATGTACATGAGCATCAATAATACCAGGCATAACAATTGAATTATTATAATCTAGAAACTCAATAGTATCATCAAGATGTTTTTCTAGATATATTGCTACTATTTTACTATTACTGATGTGTAAAGTTGCTTCAGAAAATTGTCCGTCAACCCAACAACGTTTACTATATATCAAAAAATCATTCATAAAAAATTGTATTCTCAAAAATAGTTAAAACTAAGTACTTTCAATGCATTTTACTTTCATCTTTTAAAACATTTTAGGGACAGAATTTGGGAGACGGAAGACTGAAGTGATATTTCTTCTGACCTCCGTCTTCAAGCTAAATGAGTATTATAAGTAAAAATTAACTTAACAACCTCAAGCAAGTAAATTTACAAACTTATGGTTTGCTTTCATATAAACTCATTAATACCTTTTCGGGAGTCATAGGTGCATGAAACTTCAGTTTATAATTTGGATTATATGCTTTAATTGCATTCTGTATGGCAAAATAAGCACCAATTCCGTACATTAATGGCGGTTCACCTACTGCTTTTGATTTTAAAATTGCCATTTCATTACCCTGCCTCGCCTGGAGGCGGGCATCCGTTTCTAACGGAATTACCTCTATATCTTCTGCAATTGAAAAGATATCAGGAATTTTATAGGTTGATAATGCATTAGAAAGTAAGTTTCCTTTTTTATCATAGGCAATTTCTTCCATAGTCATCCAACCAATACCTTGTACTAAGGCACCTTCAACTTGACCTAAATCTATACCTTGACTCATGCTTTTACCGTAATCGTGCACAATTTTTATGGAATCAAAGACATAAGTACCTCTGGTACAGTCAACAGTAGTTGTAATAATTGCAGTTCCGTAAACATGGTAGGCAAACGGATGTCCTTTTTCTTTGGTTTTATCAAAGTGAATTATCGGTGTTGCATAGTGTGATTTTTCTGATAGCGAAACTCTTGCTAACATCGCTTTTGCAATCAACTCTTTCCACGAAAGTGAAGATTTTTTTGAATTGACATATACCCATTCATTTTGTAATGAAACTTTTGTTGAATTAACTTCTAGTTCTTTTGCAGCTACTATTTTTAATCGCTCTAAAATTGCTGCACAAGCTTTTAGTAATGCTTTTCCATTGAGGTCAGCAGTAGAACTGGCAGCACTTGGTGAAGTATTAGCCACACGTGTAGTATTCGTAGTTTCCAGTTTAATTTTATCAGGATGAATGGCAAAGGTTTGTGTAGCAATTTGTAACATTTTAGTGTTTACACCTTGTCCCATTTCTACAGCTCCGGTACTGATACCCACCGTACCGTCTTGATAAACATGTACCAAAGCTCTGGCGTGATTCATAGGTGTATTGGTAAACGAAATGCCAAAACAAATAGGCATTATTGCGATGCCTTTTTTAAAATCTTTATTTTGGTTGTTGAAAGTTTTAACTTCAGAAGCTAATTTTTTATAATCGAATTTTTTCAGTAATGATTGCCATGAATTTACAGCTTCAGTTTGAGTCATAATTTGCCCATACGATAATTCATCATTTTCTTGTATTAAATTTGCCTCTTGAATTTTTTTAGCGGTAACACCTATTTTATCTGCAGCTTTTGCAATGGCAGCTTCAATTACAAACATACCTTGTGGACCGCCGAAACCTCTAAAAGCTGTGTTGGGAGGTAAATTAGTTCTACAACTATATACCGTAGTTTTGACATTTTTGACAAAGTAACTATTGT
>CAZHYX010000138.1:0-8251 GCA_964536675.1 uncultured Flavobacteriaceae bacterium | reverse complement strand
GTCAAATAGTCTGCTATAGGATCTGTATACATATATATTAATTTTGCTGTTTTGGTTTTTAACTACGAGTACTCGTGGTTAAACCTGAAACCAATTTATAAATTTTACCAACTGGCTTTTTTTACTCCCGGAATCAATCCTTTATTTGCCATTTCACGAAATGTAACACGTGAAACACCAAACTGACGCATATACCCTTTAGGTCTTCCTGTTATTTTACAACGATTGTGCATACGAATAGGTGATGCATTTTTAGGTAACTTTTGTAATGCTTCATAATCTCCAGCCTCTTTTAAGGCTTTTCGTTTTTTAGCATATTTAGCTACTATTTTTGCTCTTTTAACCTCACGGGCTTTCATTGATTCTTTTGCCATCTTTAATTCTTTTTAAATGGTAAACCTAATTCGTGTAATAATGATTTTGCCTCTTTATCAGTATTTGCAGAAGTTACAAAAGAGATATCCATACCTCCAATTTTGTTCACTTTATCAATATTGATTTCAGGGAAAATAATTTGTTCTGTAATACCTAAGTTATAGTTTCCTCTACCATCAAAACCTGTTGCTTTGATACCTCTAAAATCTCTAACTCTAGGTAATGATGCTGTCACTAACCTATCTAAAAATTCATACATTCTATCACCATGTAAAGTAACTTTAACACCTATTGGCATTCCTTTACGTAGTTTAAATGCAGCAACATCTTTTTTAGACAATGTAGCAACTGCTTTTTGACCAGAAATTTTAGTCAACTCATCAACAGCATATTCTATTAATTTCTTGTCAGCAACAGCAGCACCCACACCTTTACTTATTACAATTTTTTGTAATTTAGGCACTTGCATTATATTTTTATAACCGAACTCTTCAGTTAAAGCAGCTTTAATTCTGCCAGTATAATCTTCTTTAAGTCTTGGTACGTATGCCATAACTAAATAATTTCTTTAGATTTTTTAGAATATCTAACTTTTTTATCTCCATCCATTCTATAACCAACTTTTGTTGTCTCACCTTTTTCTAATATCATTAAATTAGAAATATGTATTGGAGCTTCAAATTTTGAAATACCTCCTTGTGGATTTTGAGCACTAGGTTTAGTGTGTTTAGATACCATGTTTACACCTTCTACTATTGCTTTATTCTTATCTTTAAGAATTTTAACAATTTTACCTTCTTGACCTTTATCGTCACCAGCCATTACTTTAACTGTATCTCCTGTTTTTATCTTTAACTTTGACATAATTAACTTATTAAAGCACTTCAGGTGCTAATGATACAATTTTCATGAATTGTTTTTCACGAAGCTCTCTAGCTACAGGTCCAAAAACACGCGTTCCTTTCATTTCTCCGGAAGTGGCATCTAATAAAACACAAGCATTATCATCAAACCTAATATATGATCCATCTTTACGACGTACTTCTTTTTTGGTGCGTATAACAACTGCTCTAGAAACTTGTCCTTTTTTTACAGTACCGTTAGGAGTAGCAGCTTTTACTGAAACTACAATTTTATCTCCTACAGAAGCATAACGCCTTTTTGTTCCGCCAAGAACACGAATAACCAGTACTTCTTTTGCACCGGTGTTATCGGCTACTTTTAATCTTGATTCTTGTTGTAACATAATTATTTAGCTCTTTCTAAGATTTCTACTAATCTCCAACGTTTGGTTTTACTTAACGGACGTGTTTCCATTATTCTAACTGTATCACCAATATTGCAATCGTTTGTTTCGTCATGTGCAACAAATTTCTTTGTTTTTAAAACGAATTTACCATACATAGGGTGTTTTACTCTAGTCACTTCATTAACTACAATAGATTTTTGCATCTTGTTACTTGATACAACTCCTATTCTTTCTTTTCTAAGATTTCTTTTTTCTTCCATCTTGTAATTACGAATACAATTATTGTACTTCTCTTTTAGTTAATTCTGTAGCAAGTCTTGCAACAGTTCTTCTTAAATCTCTCAATTGAATTGGATTTTCCAATGGAGAAATGGTATGAGCCATTTTAAGATCTGTTTGATTCTTCTTTAACGCTGCTAACTTTTCTTGTAATTCAGCTACAGATAATTCTTTAATTTCTGATTGTTTCATTTACTTTAATATTAAGCGTTTTCGTCGAAATCTCTTGCTACTATAAATTTTGTTCTCACTGGTAATTTTTGTGCAGCCAACCTCAATGCTTCTTTTGCAATATCTATTGATACACCACCTACTTCAAATAAAATTCTTCCTGGTTTAACAACAGCCACAAAATATTCCGGAGCACCTTTACCTTTACCCATACGTACTTCTAAAGGCTTTTTTGTAATAGGCTTATCTGGAAAAATCTTAATCCATAAACTACCTTGTCTTTTCATATAACGAGTAGCTGCAATACGTGCCGCTTCAATTTGACGTGAAGTAAGTAAGTTTTGATCTAAAGCTTTTATTCCGAACATACCATTAGATAGTCTATGACCTCTTCCGGAAATACCTTTCATATTACCTTTAGCTTTCTGTACTTTACGATATTTTACTCTCTTTGGTTGTAACATTTTCTAAACTTTAAAAATTTATCTTCTTCTTTGAGGTTTTCTAGGACCTCCTTTACCTGCCCCTCCTTTACCTTGTTTTTTAGACAAACCAACTAATGGAGATAAATCTCTTTTACCATAAACTTCACCTTTCATAATCCATACTTTAACACCTATTTTTCCATAAGTTGTATTAGATTCAACAAGCGCATAATCAATATCTGCTCTAAAAGTAGAAAGTGGAATTCTACCTTCTTTATAGTGTTCTGAACGTGCCATTTCAGCACCATTCAAACGTCCTGAAATTTGAACTTTAATACCTTCTGCATTCATACGCATTGAAGCAGCAATAGCCATCTTGATTGCACGTCTATAAGAAATTCTATTCTCAATTTGACGAGCAATGCTTGAACCTACTAAGAAAGCATCTAATTCTGGACGTTTAATTTCAAAAATATTGATTTGAATTTCTTTTCCGGTAATTTTTTTAAGCTCTTCTTTTAGCTTATCTACTTCTTGACCACCTTTACCAATAATAATGCCTGGACGAGCAGTAGTTATAGTTATAGTTATCAGCTTAAGCGTACGTTCAATAATTACTCTAGATACACTAGCTTTTGCTAATCTAGTATGTATATATTTTCTTATTTTGTCATCTTCTGCAAGTTTATCGCCATAGTTTCTTCCACCATACCAGTTAGATTCCCATCCTCTGATAATTCCTAAACGATTTCCTATTGGATTAGTTTTTTGTCCCATACTATTTACGAATTACTTGAATTATTTTTTACACCTAACACCATAGTAACATGATTAGAACGTTTTCTAATTCTATGTGCACGTCCTTGTGGTGCCGGTCTTAATCTTTTTAACATCATTGCACTATCTACATATATTTCTTTAACAAACAAACCTGCATCTTCAATACTTGCATCTTCATTTTTTGCTTGCCAATTAGCAATTGCTGATAATGTCAACTTTTCTAAATTACGTGCAGCATCTTTAGGGCTAAATTTAAGAATCTGAAGTGCTTTTTCAACTTCTACTCCTCTAACCAAATCAGCTACCAAACGCATTTTTCTTGGTGATGTAGGGCAGCCATTTAATTTCGCAAAAAACTTATTTTTACGTTCTTCTTTAAGCTGCTGTGCTCTTAATTTTTTTCGAACTCCCATGATTTCCTACTATTTTTTACCTTTATTTTTTGCACCTGCATGTCCTCTAAACGAACGTGTTGGTGAAAATTCTCCTAATTTATGACCTACCATATTTTCAGTTATATACACCGGAACAAATTGGCGACCATTATGTACACCTATTGTTTGTCCAACAAAATCAGGAGTAATCATAGATGCTCTTGACCAAGTTTTAATAACAGATTTCTTATTAGAATCAATATTTGTTTGTACTTTCTTTTCCAATTTATGGAAAACGTAAGGTCCTTTTTTTAATGAACGTGCCATAGTTTACTTATTTTTTTCTACGTTCTAAAATATATTTATTACTCGCTTTGGTTTTAGAACGCGTTTTAAATCCTTTTGCAGGAATACCATTTCTTGATCTTGGATGCCCTCCTGAAGCTTTACCTTCACCACCACCCATTGGATGGTCAACCGGATTCATAACTACAGCTCTTGTACGTGGTCTTCTACCTAACCATCTACTTCTACCTGCTTTACCTGATACTTCTAATTGATGATCAGAATTTGATACCACACCAATAGTTGCTTTACAAGTAACTAAAATCATTCTTGTTTCACTAGAAGGTAATTTTATGGTTGCATACTTTCCTTCTCTTGCCATTAACTGAGCAAAAGAACCAGCACTACGAGCTATAACAGCTCCTTGACCAGGATGCAATTCAATACAAGATATTACGGTACCTAATGGAATATTAGTTAAGGTCATAGTATTACCAATCTCTGGAGTGGTTTTATCTCCAGAAATTACTGTTTGCCCTACTTTTAATCCGGCTTGAGCAATAATATATCGCTTTTCACCGTCAGTATAATGCAATAATGAAATATATGCTGTACGATTCGGATCGTATTCTATAGTTTTTACAATGGCAGGAACACCATCTTTATTTCTTTTGAAATCAATAATACGGTATTTCTTTTTATGACCACCACCTAAATAGCGCATCGTCATTTTACCATCATTATTTCTTCCCCCAGATCTTTTCTTAGGAGTCAATAGGCTCTTCTCAGGTCTATTAGTAGTCACTTCTTCAAAGTCATTTACGACTCTAAAACGTTGACCTGGTGTTACTGGTTTTAATTTTCTTAATGACATCTTTTTTCGTCTTAGATATTGCTATAAAAATCAATATTATCTCCGTCAGCTAATTCAACGATTGCCTTTTTATAAGCGCCTTTCATTCCTGTAACCACACCTCTCTTGGTATGTTTCGTTTGACGTTTTACAGGGTAATTCATCGTTCTTACTTTATTAACTGAAACTCCATAAGTTTGTTCAATAGCTAGCTTAATTTCAATCTTATTAGCTTTCATATTCACTACAAAACCATAGCGATTAAATACCTCGCTTTGATCGGTAACTTTCTCTGTAATAATAGGTTCTATTAAAATACTCATAATATTACTTGCTAAAATTAGATTCAATTTCTTCTATACATGTTTCTGAAAGCACAACTTTATTTGCATTTAAAACATTGTAAGTATTTAATCTTGAGGTACTTATAATATTTGTCTTTTTCAAATTGCGCGACGACAAATATACATTTTTATTTGAGGCGTCCAACACAAATAAAGATTTTTTATTTTCTAGCTCTAAAGCCTTTAAAATATTGATAAAATCTTTAGTTTTTGGAGCATCAAAATTAAAGTTTTCAAGGACAATAATATTCTCTTCTTTTGCTTTGATTGATAAAGCAGATTGGCGAGCTAAACGTTTTAAATTTTTATTCAATTTAAAACCATAATCTCTTGGTCTAGGTCCAAAAACTCTACCACCTCCTCTAAATATAGGAGATTTTATACTCCCTGCACGAGCAGTACCTGTACCTTTTTGCTTTTTAATTTTTCTAGTACTACCTTTAATATCAGCTCTTTCTTTAGCTTTGTGTGTACCTTGACGTTGATTTGCCAAATATTGTTTCACATCTAAATAAACAGCATGCTTATTTGGCTCTATTGCAAAAATAGCATCTGAAAGCTCAACTTTTCTTCCAGTATTTTTCCCGTTGATATCTACTACAGTTACCTTCATTATTTCTGTATAATTATAAAAGAATTCTTATGACCTGGAATTGCACCTTTTACTACTAAAAGATTCTTTTCCGGAACCACTTTTAAAACTCTTAAGTTTTGAACTGTTATTTTTTCACCACCCATTCTACCTGCCATTCTCATACCTTTAAATACTCTTGCAGGATATGATGCAGCACCTATAGAACCCGGAGCTCTTAAACGATTATGTTGACCATGAGTTGCTTGACCAACACCGGCAAAACCGTGACGTTTTACAACTCCTTGAAAACCTTTACCTTTTGATGTACCTGATACATCAACAAATTCACCTTCTTCAAAGTGATCTACTGTTATTGTGTCTCCCAATTTATACTCAGCTTCAAACCCTTGGAATTCAATGACGCGTTTTTTAGCAGATGTACCAGCCTTCTTAAAGTGTCCTTTTAACGCTTTAGTTGTCTGCTTTTCTGCTTTGTCATCGAAACCGAGTTGTAACGCTTCATATCCGTCAACCGCTTCGGTTCTGACTTGGGTAACTACACAAGGACCAGCTTGAATGACAGTACAAGGGATGTTTTTTCCGTTGTCGTCAAAAATACTGGTCATTCCTACTTTTCTTCCTATTAACCCAGACATTATTAATTTAGATTTATGATTTTGGATTTATGATTTTTAAATTCAAAATCTTTATTAGTATTCTTTTCCTGTTGAAATGCAACAGCACATTAAATATTATAAAAAAGGGTTGAAAATACTTCAACCCTGAATGTATTTTTCCGTTTTTCCCTCATCAATCGCTCGGGACATGTTATATTCTGAACTTGTATCAGAGTCTGCTGAAGAAGAACTAAATTTTATTATAAATTATTCTTCAAAAGATTCCCACCTTCGCGGGAATGGAAATTAAACCTTTATTTCCACCTCAACACCACTTGGTAACTCCAGCTTCATCAAAGCATCAATTGTTTTTGATGAAGAGCTATATATATCAAGTAATCTTTTATAAGAACTTAATTGAAATTGCTCTCTTGCTTTCTTATTTACGTGTGGTGAACGCAATACTGTAAATATTTTCTTGTGTGTTGGTAATGGTATTGGTCCATTAACAACTGCGCCTGTACTTTTAACTGTTTTTACAATTTTTTCAGCAGATTTATCTACTAAATTGTAATCGTAAGATTTTAATTTTATTCTAATTTTTTGACTCATCTTTATCTATTTAGTAAATTAACCTAATGCTTTTTTAATTACTTCTTCAGAAATATTAGAAGGTGTTGCAGCATAGTGAGAAAATTCCATTGTTGATGTAGCTCTACCTGATGATAATGTTCTTAATGATGTAACATAACCAAACATTTCAGATAAAGGTACTGTAGCTTTTACTACTTTAGAACCTGCTCTATCAGACATATCACTAACTTGACCTCTACGACGATTTAAATCACCAACAATATCACCCATGTTTTCTTCAGGAGTCAATGCTTCTAATTTCATAATAGGCTCCATGATTACTGCACCTGCTGCTTTTGCTGCTGACTTATAGCCTAATTTTGCAGCTAACTCAAATGATAATGCATCAGAATCTACAGCATGAAAAGAACCATCTTTCAATGTAATTTTCATTGTATCCATTTCATATCCTGCTAAAGGACCATTCTTCATTGCTGCTTTGAAACCTTTTTCTACTGAAGGAATAAATTCTTTAGGAATACGTCCTCCTTTAATTTGATCAATAAATTGTAATCCAGACCCTTCAAAATCTTCATCTACAGGACCCATTTCAAATACAATATCACCAAACTTACCACGTCCACCAGATTGCTTTTTATACGTTTCTCTGTGTTGGGTGGTTTTAGTTAAGGTTTCTTTATACTCAACTTGAGGCTCACCTTCATTAACTTCAACTTTAAACTCACGTCTTAATCTATCAACAATAATATCTAAGTGAAGCTCTCCCATTCCTGAGATAATTGTTTGACCTGAAGCTTCATCAGTTTTTACTTGAAAAGTTGGATCTTCTTCAGCTAATTTAGCTAATGCCATACCTAACTTATCAACATCTACTTTTGTTTTTGGTTCAACTGCAATACCAATTACTGGATCAGGAAAATCCATACTCTCTAAAATAATTGGATGCTTTTCAGCAGAAAGTGTATCACCTGTTTTGATACTCTTAAATCCAACAGCAGCACCTATATCACCTGCTTCAATATAATCTATTGCATTTTGTTTATTAGAATGCATTTGATAAATTCGAGAGATACGTTCTTTTTTACCAGAACGGTTATTCAATACATAAGAACCGGCATCTAGTCTTCCTGAATATACTCTAAAAAATGCCAAACGACCAACAAAAGGGTCGGTAGCAATTTTAAATGCCAATGCCGCAAAAGGCTCTTTTACATCTGGTTTACGAGAAATTTCGTTTCCAGAATCATCAGTACCAATGATAGCATCTTTATCAACAGGTGAAGGTAAATATCTACAAACAGCATCTAATAAAAATTGTACTCCTTTATTTT
>CAZHYX010000137.1:0-8263 GCA_964536675.1 uncultured Flavobacteriaceae bacterium | reverse complement strand
TGGGATAATCAGTATTTATTAAAGGTGTTAAAAATAAAAGTGTGAGTTTGCCCTGACCCAACATATAAAAACCGAAATTTCGAGATAAATTTTTCTATCTTTGTGAAATTGAAAAAAACATTAAGATTGAATGAAATTAACAGCGGAGCAATTATATAAAAAACTTGTAGAGGAATACAACATAATAGGAGAAACAGGAAGTATTAAATTTACTGTTAAGGATTTGAGCATCTTAATAAAAACGAAAGACACTGTTGGTAATTTACTCCAAGAATGGCTAAAAGCTTGGTTTCAACAATCTGAAATTGACTTTGAGGAAAATACAAATTCTCAGACATTTCCTGATTTTCTTTTAGACAAAGACGACCATAAAAAAGGACTTTTAGAAGTTAAATCGTTTGATTTTGACAGAGGCCCAGGTTTTGATTTAGCCAATTTCGATTCATACTGCAACTCTCTTTTGGAAAATGCTTACCGCTTAGATTCTGACTATCTAATTTTAGCATATCAAATGAAAAATGGTGTAATTAGCATTAAAGATGTTTGGCTCAAAAAAATATGGGAATTAGCTTGTCCAAGTGGAACTTACCCTTTAAAAGTACAAGAGAAAAAAAGTGTCATTTACAATATAAGACCAAGTATTTGGTATTCTAACAGAGCAAGATTTAAACCTTTTAATAGTAAAGAAGAATTTCTTACAGCTTTAAATAATACAAGATATCAATATCCTCAAACAAGACATACAAATGGTCATTGGCTAAGAAATGTTTTGAAAAATTATCAAGAACATACAGGAGTTTCCTTAACCGTAGAATAAACTATATTTCTGTCGTAAATTTTAGCTAACTGATTTGCAACGTGTTCTACAACAGGAACAGCAACTGTATTTCCTAACAAATCGAAAGCTTCTATTTCTTTTACTGGTATTTTATACCATTCTGGATAACCAAATAATCTTAATCCTTCACGTTTAGTTAATCTTCTTAAGCCATTATTATCTGGAACTGCTAAACGAGAAACATCAGTAGCAACAAGTGTTGGAGCAATATCATTTGGGTCAAGTATTTTATTTATCTCAAAACTTAATTTGCCTGTAACTATGTTATAACCTTTAGGCTTAATTTCATCATAAGCTCGATACTTTTTCTCTCCATTTTCAGTAACTTCACGAACTATCTTTTTTGGATGCTCAAACCTCAAATAACCTTTAGACACCAAATCATCCAATAATTTTTTAAGATTTTTACATTTATGAAAAGTTGATATTTGTTTTAAAGTTAAAGCCATTCCGTCCATCCAATCAATACCAATTTTTTCAGCCCAATGCTTTTTACGTCTTTCTTTAAAAAGTTTATTCAATATAATAATTTGTTCGTCTGAAACCTCACCTTTAAGTCCAATATCCCAACTATGAATATTATTTTCTCCTCCTCTTTTATCTTTAATAGATTTTCCATATAAATCTTCCATTTTGAAATGATTAAAAAGCTTTTCAGTAAAATCTGACTTTATAGTTTCAAGTCCACTCTCTAATATAGTTTTTAATGGATTAAATTGTTTATTCATTATACTAAGATTTGCTTTTTCATCTTTAGTTCCTACAATAAATATTCTTTTGCGAGATTGAGGTAAACCAAAATCAATAGAATCTAAAACTTTCCAAGAAACATTATAACCTAACTCATTTTCAAGTTTAAATAATATTGTAGATAATGTTCTTCCTATTTTATCGTGCTTATTTTCTAAATCGTGCTTAACAAGTCCTTCCACATTCTCAAGAATAAAACCATAAGGATTTTTATCTTTTAAAATCCTCTCAATTTCAAAAAACAATGTTCCTCTTGTATCAACAAATCCTTGACGTTTCCCTCCTGCACTAAATGGCTGACAAGGGAAACCTCCCAAAAGGAAATCAAAATCAGGAATTTGTTCATTTTCAACTTTAAATATATCGCCAACGAAATAATCGTGACTAAAATTCTTCGCAAGTGTTTCAACTGCATAAGGCTTAATCTCAGAAGTCATTACACATTCAGTTTCATAACCCAAATTTTGAAATGATTTCTCAAATCCTAATCTAATTCCTCCAAGTCCAGCGAATAAATCTATAAATTTAATTTTCTTCATCTCATTTACTCTTTTAAGTTATATCCAGCCTGTGGTTCGGCAGCTATTGATAATTGATTTTCGTAATCTTGGATTTCTATTTTTTCACAACCAATAACACTCAAACATTGCAAGAAGAAACAAGCACTAAATGTACCACGACTTATTTTACTATCAATACTTGATTTCGTTTCTACAACTCCAATATTTTCGAGCAGTATAGCTAAATCTGAATTTGAAATTCCTCTTCGGACTAATTCAGATTTCAATAATCGCTTGACTTTATCATTCCAATCAGACATAATTAATGATTTTATTTATTGCAAATTTGCGAATATATTTGTATATATACAAATAAATAGACAAAAATAAAAATACGTTGGGCAACAAAGTGTAAAAATAATAAGGGTTTTAGTGCATAAACCAAAGTTTAGTACATTTTACAAAGTCCGCAAAATTTACAATTTTGCTAATTGCTAAACCGAAAAGTAAGTGCGTTTTAATCTCTTACTATTCTTACACAAATCGATAAGCGAAACTCCAAAAATCATCCTTTTTGATTTACAGTATAATTGCGCCATTTTTCTAAACAAAGTTGTATATCTTCAGGTATTTCAGAATCAAATTGCATCCATTTTTTAGTTATGGGATGTTTAAAACCTAAGGATTTAGCATGTAATGCCTGACGTGGTAATATCTTAAAGCAATTATCTACAAATTGTTTGTACTTGGTAAAAGTTGTACCTTTTAAAATACGTTCTCCTCCATAACGTTCATCATTAAACAGGGTATGACCTATATGTTTAAAATGGGCTCGTATTTGATGTGTTCTACCAGTTTCTAACTTACACTCTACTAAGGTTACATAACTAAAACGCTCAACCACTTTATAATGTGTTACTGCATGTTTTCCATAATCACCATCAGGGAAAACATCCATCTGTAAACGGTTTTTAAAACTTCTACCTACATGACCTGTAATAGCACCTTCTTCTTCATCTATATTTCCCCAAACCAAGGCAAGATATTTTCGTTCGGTTGTACGGTCAAAAAACTGATTAGACAAATTCGTCATTGCCACTTCTGTTTTAGCAATAACCAATAATCCGCTTGTATCTTTATCGATTCTATGGACTAAACCTGGACGTTCATTAGAATTGGTTGGTAAGTTTTCTACGTGGTGAATCAGTCCATTTACTAAAGTTCCACTATAGTTTCCATGCCCAGGATGTACCACCATTCCCGCTGGTTTATTGACAACCATCAACACATCATCTTCATAAACTATATCTAAAGGGATATCTTCAGCAACCAATAAATTTTCGTGTGGCGGATGTGCCAATACAACTCTAACTACATCATTGGGTTTTATCTTATGGTTTGATTTTACAACAGTATCATTAACCAATACATTACCGGCTTTAACAGCTTGTTGAATTTTATTTCGGGTAGCATTTTCAATAAAGTTCATTAAAAATTTATCCACTCGTAATGGCTCTTGACCTTCACTGGCTATAAACTTATAGTGTTCATATAAATCGTCTTGTTCAGTATCTAAAATATTATCTAACATTCTACAAAAAAATCAATGGTTATTGTCCGCTACCACTTCCGTCACCTAATACTAAATCAATTTCAGAATCTTTTGGTATCAAATCTCCAGGTTTTACTTGTTTGCCTTTAAATTTCATTTTTCTGACAACATTTCTACCCAAATCTGGTATATAATAGTATTCACCAATTCTAAAACCTATTGATTTTAAATGTGTTTCAACCTGTCGTTTGGTTTTATTCAACACATTAGGAACTACAATTTTTCTATAACTTGACGGATTTAGCGTTAGATAAATTTTCCTGCCTTCTTTTACAAAATCATTCGCTTCTGGGTCTTGATCAATTACAGATTTTGGTGGGTAGTCTGGATTATAACTAGCAGAATCAATCACTATAAACGTCAAATCTAAATTCTCTAATGTTTTTTGAGTATCCGCTAAAGACATTTTAGACAAATCAGGCACTTCAATTTTCTGATTGTGATTGGTACTAAAGTTTAAAAACATCTTAAGTAAAAATATGCCTATAACCAAACTTACAACAATAGTTATAAGTGTTCTGATAAAAATTTTACTCTTAAAGTATTGAATTAGTAACATAAATAAGGTTTATTCAATTGCAAACTTACGGAAAAAGTATGTTTTTCAATAATTTAATAAGACATTGAGTCTTTAAACTTATTTTATTTTGATATTTTTGTTTAAACCAATTAATAAATGAAAAAAAATATTGCCATTATTATGGGAGGTTATTCTTCAGAAGTTGAAATTTCGCTTAAAAGTGGCGATGTGGTTTATCAATATTTAAACCAAGAACTTTATAACCCCTACAGAGTTCATATTCTAAAAGATAAATGGATTGTAGTTGGCGACAATGACAACGAAACTCCAATTAACAAACATGATTTTTCTACTACAATTAATGGAAAATATATAGCATTTGACTGTGTTTTTAATGCCATACATGGTCATCCTGGTGAAAACGGAGTGATACTAGCCTACTTAGAATTGTTAGGTGTCAAACATACCTCTGCCCCTTTCTATCAAATGGCATTAACTTTTAATAAACGTGATACTTTAAGCGTTGCAAAAGCAAACGGAATTAAAACTGCAATTTCTGTATTTCTAGATAAAGGAGACATCATTGATGTTGAACACATAATTAAAAAAGTAGGTTTACCTTGTTTTGTAAAACCCAATAATGCAGGTTCAAGTTTTGGAATTTCTAAGGTTTCTAAAAAAGAACAGCTAATATCTGCTATTGAAATCGCTTTTAAAGAAGATAGAGAGATCTTAATTGAAGAATTTCTTGACGGTATCGAAATTTCAATAGGTGTTATTGAATATCAAAATGAAGTAAAGGTATTACCAATGACCGAAATAGTTTCAGAAAATGATTTTTTTGATTATGAAGCTAAATATGAAGGAAAATCTAGTGAAGTAACTCCTGCTAGAATTTCAAAAATACAACATAAAAATGCCACAGCGATTGCGAAAAAAGTATATAAAATATTAAATATGAGCGGATTTTCACGTTCTGAATATATTTTTATTGGTGATGAACCTTATTTTTTAGAAATGAACACTGTACCTGGCTTAACTGCTGAGAGTTTGTTACCTCAACAAGCAAAAAAAGCGGGTTTAAGTCTTGAAAATTTATTTGGTAATGCTATAGAATCCTCCCTTAATCCCTCCAAAGGAGGGAAATAAATAAAGATTAAATGAAATTTCACTATTTTTATAAACTATTAATTATCTCCCCTTTGGGGAGAATAAAAGAAGGGCTATGAGACGCGCATTATTTCCAGGATCATTTGATCCGTTAACATTAGGCCATTATGATATTATCAAACGAGGAGTTGATCTGTTTGATGAAATAATAGTTGCTATTGGTATCAATGCTTCTAAAAAATATATGTTTAGCCTAGAAGAGCGGAAACAATTTATTGAAGAAGCTTTTAAAGATGAGCCTAAAATAAAAGTAACAACCTACAAAGGAATGACCGTTGATTATTGTAAAGAAATTGATGCTGGTTTTATTTTACGAGGATTGCGTAACCCTGCCGATTTCGAATTTGAAAAAGCAATAGCTCATACCAATAGAAAATTATCTAAAATAGAAACTGTTTTCTTACTCACAGCTTCTAAAACTTCTTATATTTCATCATCTATAGTTCGGGATGTTATCCGTAATAATGGTAATTATAAATTACTGGTACCAGATAGTGTAAAAGTTAAATAATGCCCTGAATAGAGGCTATACTCAAAAGTCGGGTCAATGTCGGGTAAAATTCATTTTAAATCATTGCACAGCTAAACTTCTGATTGTAACATTGTCATGAAAATACAAAATACATACACAATGAAACAGCCAGAACTCGGTAAAAAAATTTCAGAACTACGCAAAGCAAAAGGCATTACTCAAGAGGAACTTGTAGAAAAATGTAATATTAATGTACGTACTATTCAACGTATAGAAGCTGGTGAAGTTACGCCAAGAACTTACACTATAAAAACCATACTTACAGCCTTAGAGTATAAGTTTAGCGACATTACAAATATTGAATATTCACAAGGCTCAGTCAAATTTTTAAAATTAGCTTGGATCTTTGGTATTGTTTATTTTTTACTCGGCTTTTTTGAATTCACCGCTGAGTACTATCGCTATACGGAAGATGAAATGATATTCACCAAACCTTTTTATATTATAATTAAACTAGCTGTTGTAATAAGTTATAGTATTTTTATATATGGTTTTGTTACTATGGGAACTATTTTAAAGAATCATATACTTAAAATCATTTCATTGATATTAATGATTGTATTTATCTTAGTCATAGTCTATGATATTATTTCCTTATTTTATAATCCTTTACCACATGATATAGTTTTAATTATTGAAGCAGTAACTTTTGGAGCTATTCAGTTAATTTTTGGAATCGCTTTATTAAAACTTCAAAATACTATCGGAAATATCGCTTTAGCTGCAGGAATTATAGAAATACTTACCGGAGCATTATTTTTAAGTGTCATCTTAGCATTTGCAGGATTAATCATTTATCTACCTTCAATATTACTCCAGATAATTATTTTATATAAAACTTCTGAGTCTGTTAAATTATAAAAATAAAACGCTAACAAGCAAAAAAAATTAATCCTTAAAAAAGTGAAAAAATTAATCAAAATAGTGCTTCTTATATTTGTTTTAACATTAATATATTTTCTTTTTGAACCTGTGGTTTTATATAATTTTGGAAGAAATTCATTTCCTAACTTAACAAAGCTAACTACTAAAACAAACCATATTGATCCTACTTTTAATGAAGCTGATCAAATTATAAAAAATGCATATTCTAAACTCCAAACTCCTGCCCTTTCTGTAGCCATAGGTATTGATAATAAGATTAAGTATTCAAATACTATTGGATTTGCTAATCTAGAATCTAAAATTCTTGCTGATTCATTAACAAAATTCAGAATTGGAAGTACATCAAAAGCAATTACATCAGCAGGTTTAGGTGTTTTAATAGAGAACAAACAACTCGATCTTTTATCAACAGTTAAGATTTATGTTCCTTATGCAAGCAAAAAACTTTCTAAACTAACTTTAAAGCAATTGGCATCTCATACATCAGGAATTCGGAATTATGGTAATTGTTTGTGTTTTCCTATTTGGGAATATTATAATAATGACCAGTACAATTCTGTAAAAGAAAGTGTTACTATTTTCAATAAAGATCCATTATTGTTTACTTCAGGAACTGATTTTAGTTATAGCAGCTACAATTACACAATGTTAAGTGCCATAATAGAAGGTGCTACAAACAAAGATTTTCTATCTTTTATGCAAGAATCCGTTTTTGTTCCCTTAGCTTTAAAACATACCATAGCTGATAAACAGGGTTTTAAATCAGAGAATATTGCAAAATTCTATGCTGTCGAAAATGATAATTATAAAGAAGCGTATAAAATAAACAATAGTAATAAATGGGCAGGAGGCGGGTTTTTATCTACACCTAAAGATCTAGTAAAATTTGGTAATGCAATGTTGAATAATACGCTTTTAGATAGTACTACAACTGACCTACTTTTTACACCTGTAAAATTAATTAATGGAGAGGTTAACGAACAAAATTACGCCATAGGTTGGAGAAATGATGTCAGTAAAAATGTTTTTAAAGAGAAACGTAAGACAATCGTAATTCATCATGGTGGGACTGCAATGGGTTCAACCGCATTGTTAATTTTATTGCCAGAATATAATATTTCTGTGGCTATAGCTATGAATAGAAGTGGAAAAACACCTGATTTATTTAATCTAGCTTATAAATTGGCTGAATTATATATTTTAGAAAATGAGCAGTTACATCTTCGGTAAAAACACCTCAGCCATCATACAACGTGCACTACCGCCACCACAAGCTTCAATAATATCTAAGGAACTTGATAATATTTCACAATGTTTTTCTATGGTTGCAGTTTGTTGTTTTGTAAGTGATTGATGAGCAGCTGTACTCATTATCATATACTTTTTACCATCATTATTACGGACTTGCAACATATTGCCTGCAAAATTGGCTACTTGCTCTTCGGTAATAACAATG